>CAIKAS010000038.1 GCA_903825445.1 uncultured Acidobacteriia bacterium | reverse complement strand
TTCTTCGCCATCACCTTCGTGATTGCCGCCGTCAAAGTCGTCTTGCCGTGATCGATGTGACCGATCGTGCCGACGTTTACGTGCGGTTTGCTGCGGTCAAATTTTTCTTTCGCCATATGAGCGTCCGTCCCTCGTAAAGAAAATCTGGTGATTTAAAAATCTGGAGCCGTTGACCAGGATTGAACTGGTGACCTCGTCCTTACCAAGGACGCGCTCTACCAACTGAGCTACAACGGCCCTTACGTGCCGGGCTGAGCCACAACGCCCGACTCTTCTCAACCAGCCCGAATTACATTGGGCTGTGCTTCAAAAACTCTGGTGGACAGGGGAGGATTCGAACCTCCGTAGCTCGCAAGGAGCGACAGATTTACAGTCTGTTGCCATTAGCCGCTCGGCCACCTGTCCGGTACAAAAACATGCCCTGCCGAAGTAGGAAAAGCCTGAAAGCCGCTATCGGCGACCGTGCAATCCACCCCATGATCAGAGGAACTTCCAGATTAGCACGGCGCGTGTCGGGAATCGAGGGCCATGTGCGAAATGTAGGAAAAGAATGGAGATTTTCGTTTGCGGCGACGGTTAGCCGCTCAGGCGACGCCGAGAAACTCGACCGCGGAGGGTTCCGGGATTGGGTCGCCGTCTTCCGACATAGATCGGAGATGCAGTGTTACCGCATCCTTCATGAGCCGCAGCGTTTCCTCGCGTGTGCTGCATGCAGCCACACATCCGGGCAAATCAGGCACGTGCGCACTATAACCGGTGCGCGTTGGAGCGATAAAGACAGCGTATTGGTTCATATCAATGCTGCCTGCTTCAGTATAGAACCTTTGTCTTAGGTCCAGTTCGGCGCACGCATGTCCAGCGACTGTGACCTTACCCTGCTTCGTCGGATGCACGAATTGGCGATGGCTGCCCTGCGTAACTCGCAGCCTCCAGCCATCGCGAGTAAGAATCTTTAAAATATCCCGAATCTTCATGGACAACTGGTTGGTGTCCCAAAAACGGAAAACTTTCACTAATAGTTGCCCGGTTCGATGAAGCCTCGATCTCGCGGCCCTGCGGACAATCGTAGGGTAAGTTGTGCCGGTGCCATGGCTTGTACTACAATAGAATTTCTGGTTCTTGCCCGGGTGCGCCGTTTCCCCAGGAACGGTATGCGCCTGAGCGTCCACGAGGTTCAAGAGACTCCAAATGAATGCAATTATCGAAACCGGCGGAAAGCAGTTCCGTGTCACCCCGGGTGACATCCTCCGCGTTCCCAAATTAGAAGCCGAACCCGGCGCTGAAATCGCGCTCGGTAAAGTGCTGGCGGTGTTCCCGGATTCGGGCGCGCTGGTGACAGGTGAAGCGGCCAGCGCGGCGCGCGTCAATGCCACCGTCTCCACTCACGACAAAGGCGAAAAGATTCTGGTGTTCAAGTTTAAGCGCAAGAAGCAGTACAAGCGCACACAGGGCCACCGTCAGGATTATACGGAGGTCCGCATCCGCGACATCGTTGCTTAATTGCAGCGTCGGCGTGAGAGGAATTTTTCATGGCACATAAAAAAGGTTTAGGCAGTTCAAAAAACGGGCGCGATTCCTGCGCACAGCGGCTGGGCGTGAAGCGCTTTGGCGGGCAGTTGGTGTCGGGTGGTTCGATTCTGGTACGTCAGCGCGGTACACCCTTTAAGCCGGGTGTCAACGTTGGCATTGGTTCGGACGATACGCTTTTTGCCAAAGTGACGGGCGTCGTTGAGTTTCGCGACCGTGGGCGCATGGGCAAGTTCGTCAGCATTGTCGCTTCCGAATAAGTCACCGATTTCATTAGTACACGGGCCGCTGATCTGCTCGCGCAGAACGGCGGCCTTTTTTTTGGAAAATTATGTTAGTTGATGAAGTAAAAATTACAGTGAAGGCCGGCGACGGCGGCAACGGATGTCTGGCGTTCCGTCGCGAGAAGTATGTGCCTCGCGGTGGCCCGAGCGGTGGCGATGGCGGGCGGGGCGGTGACGTGTTCATGGTGGCGACCGTTCACCGTAACACTCTGCTGCATTTCCGTTTCAACCCTGAATACACGGCGCAGCGCGGACGTCACGGCGAAGGCAGCAACCGCACCGGACATGAAGGCGAAAGCGTCACGATTCAGGTGCCGGTTGGCACAGTAGTCTTCGATCCCGAGACCGGCGAGCAGTTATTCGACTTCACCGAGGATGGGCAAACTTGGCTGGCAGCAAAGGCCGGTCGCGGCGGTCGTGGCAACGCGCGTTTTACATCTTCCACGCATCAGGCGCCGACTGAGCATGAGCCGGGCAAGCCAGGGGAATTCAAGACGCTGCGCCTGGAACTGAAGCTGTTGGCCGATGTCGGACTGGTTGGCTATCCCAACGCGGGCAAGTCTACGCTGATTTCGCGCATTTCGGCGGCAAAACCGAAGATTGCGGACTATCCGTTTACTACGCTTGAGCCGAATCTGGGTGTGGTGCAGTTGCCGCACGACCGCAGCTATGTGGTGGCGGATATTCCTGGGTTGATCGAAGGCGCACATGAAGGCAAGGGCCTGGGGATTCAGTTCCTGAAGCACGTGGAGCGGACCAAGGTGCTGGCACACCTGGTGGATATGTCGGAGACGGGGCGCGATCCGAAGCACGATTTCGAATCGCTGATGACGGAACTTGAAAAGTTCAGCCCCGATATGGCGAAGAAGCCGATGCTGGTGATTGCCAGCAAAATGGACGTCTCGCAGGATCCGAAGAAGGTCGCCGCACTGAAGCGACTGGCGAAGAAACGCGGACTGCCGTTTTTCGAGATCTCGAGCGCAACGGGGCAGGGGATCGAAGACCTGAAGTTTGCACTGGCCGAACGCGTGTTGGCGACAGACGAAATTGCTGTCGCCGGCGAATAGATAGCTCACCTCCAGCCTGCGCGATACGATGTGGGAGATGAATGTGCTGACCCCTGAAGAAGTCCGTGTGTTGGGCGCTTTACTCGAAAAAGAGGCGACCACGCCGGAATACTATCCGCTCACGCTCAATGCGCTGATAGCCGCCTGCAACCAGAAATCGAACCGCTGGCCTGTTGTTGAGTATGGCGAGGGAGACGTTCACCTCGCGCTGGACGGTCTGCGCGCGAAGGGGATGGCGGCGGAGATTATCGGGAACGGTCGCGTTTCAAAGTTCGCGCAGCGATATACCGAGAAGCTAAATCTGGGCAGGCGCGAGACCGCCATACTTTGCGTGTTGCTGCTGCGCGGGCCACAGACCTTGGGAGAGATCAAGGGCCGTACGGAACGCGTCTACGAGTTCACGGATCTCGAAGAAGTGGAACTGGTGCTGCAGAAACTGGCTGCACGGGAAGACGGGGCGCTGACGCAAAAGCTGGCGGCGGCTCCGGGTATGAAAGAGCCGAGGTGGGCGCAATTGCTGGGTGGTCCGGTGGAACTGTCCACTCAGGCGTTCACCCGCGAGGCTGGAAGTGCCGATAGAGTGTCTTTGCTTGAAGCAGACGTCGCGCGGTTGCGAGAGGAAGTAGCGGAACTGCGGCGACGACTGGACGAAGTCCTCGGGTAGAGCAGGCTTCAGGCCGGGGTTCTGCACCAGGCAGAGACCATGGGGCCGATTAACATCGCATAACCGACGCTACTCAGTTCAGCCTGAGCCTGAGCCGGAAAACTTGCCAGGTCGATCTCCCCTTCCGTCAGAATTCCGTACTCAATCGCCTTCGGCATGAGGCTTTCGAGCGTATCCGCGAAGTATTGGAACAGGGGCGAATCGGCATTGCCATCCATGAGGAATTCGGCGCGCATGGAGGGCACAGGGAGTCCAGCGGAGGTGAAGATGGTGTGCAGTTTGGGGCCCGCGTCGAGATGCGCTCCCGAACGCTGCATGGTTTCGACGATCCAGTTGCCAGCCTTGGTTGTGACACTTCCCGGATGCGCTGGCCGTTTTTGCATCCATAGTTCCAGAAATGCCGCGATGCCTCCGGGCCGCAGATGCCGAATCACGCGGGCGAGTGCGGTGGCGGGGTCGGCCTGATACATCAATACCAGTCTGCCGGCGATGGCATCCACCGGAACGGCGGGATTATAGTCCCCAAAACCGCAACACTGAAACTCGACGTTGGTTAAACCGGCTGCATCAACGCGGCTGCGGGCATGTTCGATGGCGTCGGGGTCCATGTCGATGCCCGTCACTTTCCCGTTGGGTCCCACAATCTCCGCCAGCAGCATGCAAACGTCTCCCGCGCCTGAACCGAGATCCAGTACGGACATGCCGGGAACGATGCCTGCGTCTTGAAAGAGCCGACGCGTCATCGGCTCATACAGTCTCGATTGGAAGGCGAGGCGAGCGTATTCCTTTTCGTGTCTGCCGAGTACGTAATCGTCGATGGTGGACATAGTCGGTGCGGATTTTCATTGAATCTAACACAAGTCGCAGTTTGCGATGTAATGATGATCAGATTTCTCCGAACCTTTGGCAAGGCATTTTCGTTTCTGACGGATATGGGAATACTTCGGCAAGGTTTCGCGCTGGGTTTTACGCTGGTGTCCTCGGTAGCTTCGTGGAGCGCCACGGCGTCGGCCCAGTCGTTTGCGGCGGCATCTATCCGCCCCAGTGCGGGACAAGTTCAATTTGAGCACGATGGGAAAACGGAGACCACTCCCGGAAACCTGCGGATGCGCGACGTCACCCTCGCGACCTGCATTAAGTGGGCCTATACGGTGCTTGACAGCCAGATTGCGGGGCCGGACTGGCTTCAGACCGAACACTTCGATATCGTTGCCAAGGCCGATGAACCTGTCGACGACGAGCAGATGAAACTGATGATGCGGACCCTTCTGGCGGACCGTTTCAAGCTCGCATTTCATCGGCAAAACAAGGAATTGCGGTCTTACGTCATGACAGTGGCAAAAGGTGGCCACAAGCTTCACGAATCCGAGCCGGATTCGAAACCATCCAGACAGAACTCCGCAGTTGGAACGGTCGTGAAGGGGTTCACGATCAGGGATTTCACCGACTTCATGGCAGGTCCGCTGCAGAAACCGATCGTGGATATGACCGGACTTACTGGCCGCTACGATTTTGTGCTTGATTTCACTTCGTATCTCCCACCAGGAGAAACGGTCATGAAAATGGATTTTGACAACAGCACGGGCATTATCATTGCCGCGATGCACGGGGAACTGGGACTCGATCTCGAATCGAAGAAAGAGAACGTTGAGGTAATGGTGATCGATCACGTGGAACAGCCCTCTGTGAATTAGCTCCGTTGCGGCGCGTGGGGATATGCTGTTGTCCATGGACCTGAAATTGACACGGCGCACACTTCTGATGGGCGCAGGGTCGGCTGGTTTCCTGCACGGTGGCGCCGCTCAACCTGCGACCGCGGTAAACTTCGAAATCCCCGCCCATGCCTGCGATTGCCACACGCACATCTTCGGTGACCCTGCGAGGTTTCCGATGTTCCCAGGCCGTACCTATACGCCAGAGACCGCGCTGCCGGAGGAAATGTCGCGGCTGCATCGTGCGCTTCACATGCAGCGTGTTGTGATCGTGACTCCCAGTGTTTACGGCACCGACAATTCGTGCACGTTGTGGGGCATGAAAGCGCGCGGAGCAAATGCGCGCGGTGTTGCGGTCATTGATGAGAAGACGCCCGCCTCGGAATTGGATCGCCTGCACAAGGCTGGCATTCGCGGCATCCGGCTCAATCTGGCGACCGCAGGCCAGACTGATCCCGCCGTAGGCCGGAAGCGCTTTCAGAACGCCGTGGCGCAACTGAAAGGGCGTAACTGGCATATCCAGATCTACTCGAGCCTTGCCGTCATTTCGGGAATACGCGATCTGCTGCGGACGTCGGAACTGCCGGTGGTGTTCGATCACTTTGGCGGTACGGAAGCGGCGGCGGGGCTGGATCAGCCGGGTTTCAGCGACCTAGTGGAGCTCATTCGATCTGGCAAAGCCTACGTGAAGATTTCGGGTATTTATCGCCTTTCCAACAAAGGGCCGGACTACGCGGACGCGGCCCCATTTGCGCGCGCTCTGATTGGGGCGAATGCGGAGCGTGTGCTGTGGGGGTCTGACTGGCCTCACCCCGCCACCGCTGCAGTTCCCGGCCGGAAGCCAACCGATATTTCTCCGCTGCTTCAAATCGACGATGGACGCGTGATGAATCAACTCGCCGTGTGGGCGCCAGATGCGTCGGTACGGAAGAGTATCCTGGTGGATAACCCCGCGCGGCTATACGGTTTCTAAAGATCTGCGAAGACGCGCTCCGTATACTCGCGACTGCGTTTCAGGTCTTCCACCAGCGTGCGCGACCGCTGCGTTTGCGTGTCCCAGGCCAGTTCCACGGTCAACCAGCCTTTGTAATGCAGCTTCTTCAACGCCGCGGCCACTGCATGATAATCGACGTCGCCATCGGCCAGTTCTTCCAGCCAGATCCTGTTGACAGAGTTCCGCAGATGAACGTCTCCGATTCGCTTGCCTGCCTCGTTCAGGATGTCCATCACGTTTTCACCGCCACGAAAAACCCAGTGGGTATCAAGGCAGATTCCGACATTCGCCGGTGCGGTGTGATGGAAGAAATAGCGCCATTCGCGGGCGCGATCGGCGATCTCTGGCGCGTGTGCGTGGACCAGTAACCGCAAGCCCCTTTGGTTTAGATCCTTACCCAGTTGATCCAGCGCCTGAGCTTCGGTGGTTAGTTCCGCATCGGTTTTCGCCTCGCTGCGCGGCTTGGGATCGCAGTTGAAACTGATCGCTTCCAGGCCCTTATGCGGTTTCAGTCGGTCGGCGTAGGCCAGGGTAGTGTCGTATGTTTTATGCCAACGGTCGTCGTGCATGGGGCCACCAATGTAGGCGATGGGCAATGCCAGCCCGTGTTTGTCGAGCAATGACAGCGACTCCGTTGTACTTTCCGGAGTGAAATATGTTGACGTGAGTTCTACCGCGTGGTATCCCGCTGAAACGACATCGCTCAAAATATCGTCCACATGATCGATGGTCTTCTGCTTCCGCTCGGCATACTGTTGTTCGAAGACGTAGCATTGGCAGGCAATGCGATTTTGCTTCTTCGCAGCCCCAGACAGCGGGAGTGCGGCTGCCAGAAACATCCAGTCGCGTCGGGTCAAATGTGTCAATCTGGAAGGCATACGTGAGTCCTCACTTTAAGAGCCTATACCAACTGGCGATGTGCCTGGCGATCGCTCTGCAAGGGCAAACACCGCCATCCATACCCGATGCGGCCGCACTCCTGAAGGAAGTGCAGGAGCACCAGCGCAAGACGGATGCGATTCGGGAGAACTACACATTCCACGAAGTGGTCAAGACGGAAACGCTGGACAGCAGCGGCAAGGTCACAGAGACGAAGACGGAAGAATCCGAGGTGTTCTTCGTGGGCGGGCACCGGATCATTCGCCGGGTCAAAAACAATGGCGTGGAACTCAGCGCGCACGATCAGGCACGCGAGCAGGAACGCGGGAAGAAGGAAATTGAAGGCTACGCGAAAGCCCCTCACGGAACCGAGCGAGGGCGCGGCGGTGGCCGGTCCAGAATCATTGGAGAAATCCTCGCCGTAGCGAAGACGTCGAATCCGCGCCGCGTGTCGTTTCGTGGCCGCGACACATTAGTCTTCGATTTCGAAGGCGATCCGAAGGCGAAGGCCAGCGGTATGGACCAGAGTGCGGCGAAGAAACTGGCGGGAACCATCTGGATCGACGAAGCCGATCGTCAGGTGGCTCGGCTCGAAGTGCATTTCTACGACAACTTCCACATTGGCGGCGGCTTGCTGGCCAGCGTGCAAAAGGGCACCAGCATGAATGTGGATCAGTCGCCGCTGGGCGACGGGCTGTGGATGCAGGTCGGTAGTGAAGATCATCTGGCCGTGCGCGTTGTGGTGAAGAACCTTCGGCTGAATGTGCATCTCCAGGACTTCGATTTCAGAAGATTCGATATCGCAACGGCCCAGCAGATTGGTTCGCCGGCGAAGTAACTGTTGATCATTTCGGGGTAGAGTAAAGGAACCATGAGAATACGCGCACCGAAATATCTGCCTCTGTTTTTCTCTTTGCTGGCGATTTCTGGCAACCTACTGTCGGTGCAGGCCCAAATCGGAGGAGGTGGTGGTGGCGGAGGCGGGATTCCGCTCGGCGGTGGCAGCAAGAGCCAGGACGATAACGCCGAGAAACCCGACAAGAAGACCTTGAACGAGCGTCCCGTGACCGGCATTGTCACGGATGCTGAAGGGAATCCGCTAAAAGGCGCCGTGGTTCAGCTCAAAGATATGAAAACGCTGAAGATCCGCTCGGTGATCACTCATGAAAAGGGCGACTACACATTCACTGGCCTGAGCAAAGACATCGATTATCAGGTGACGGCGCTCCTGAATGAGCATTCCAGCGATGTACACAAACTAAGTAGTTTCGATTCGAGACCGCGCCCCGTCGTGAATCTGCAAATCAAGTAAGGACCCGATTTCGCAGCCCTGAAAAGGCCCTTGATAAACTGAAATGCATGAGTCTCTCTCCTGGTAAACTCCAACACATGAAGGCCCTGTCCAACGACAAGGGCGTTATCGCCGCAGCGGCGATGGATCAGCGCGGCAGTCTGAAGAAGTCGATAGCCGCGGCGAAAGGAGTACCGCAGGATCAGGTCTCCAACCATATGATGGAGGAGTTCAAGGTCGCCGTGAGCCGGGTGCTCACGCCCCGAGCCAGCGCCATCCTACTTGATACCGAATTCGGTCTGCCCGCCGCGGCCGCCCGTTCGAAAAACGCTGGCCTGCTGCTCGCCTACGAAAAGACGGGTTACGATAATCCGCTGCTCCGCACGCCGGATCTTCTGCCCAACGTTTCCGTGAAGCGCATCAAAGACATGGGCGCGGATGCCGTTAAGATTCTGCTTTATTACACCCCGGAAGACAGCGCCGAAACCAATGACGTGAAGCATGCGTTCGTGGAGCGCGTGGGCGCCGAATGCGAAGCCTACGATATTCCGTTCTTCCTGGAATTTATCGCTTACGACAACAAGGGTGCCGACGAAAAGGCCATCGAGTTCGCGAAGAAAAAGCCCGCGCTCGTAACCGGCTCCATGAAGGAATTCTCCAAGCCGCAGTACAAAGTGGACGTGTTGAAGGTGGAAGTGCCGATCAACCCCGTATTTGTGCAGGGCAGCAGCGTTTGCAAGGGACCGTACGCTTACACCCGCGCCGAAGCTCTGGACCTGTTCCGCGCCTCCGCGGCCGTGGCCACCAAGCCGTTCATTTATCTGAGCGCCGGTGTTGCCAACCACGTCTTCATCGAAAACCTGACACTTGCCGGCGAGAGTGGCACCGATTACTCGGGCGTTCTCTGCGGTCGCGCCACCTGGCAGGATGGTATCAAGGTCTATGGCGAAAAAGGCGTCAAGGCTCTGGAAGACTGGCTCAATACGGAAGGCGTGAAGAACATTGAAGCCGTCAACGCGGCTATCGCTTCCGCCAAGCCGTGGTACGGCAAGGCTGGTATCGCAGCTTAGCCTGGACGTAAATAACATCGTTCGCAAGTGGGTGGAATAGATGACACCGTGCCTTCCATCCACTTGCGATTGCTTCTCGCTCCACTCACATTGGCGGCATTCGCTCGAAGAACTGGGTCTTATCCACGTCGGGCGCTACGGCCACGTCGAAAAATCCCACCATCATTTCGTCGCGCGTCTGATCACCCCAGACGACTTCCGCATCCGGATCGGGATTGTGCGCGTTCTTTCGTGAATTATCGAAGATCGCCACTGCCTGCAACTCCGTTCCCGCTTTAAGGAATCGCGGCTCCGCCAGTCGATAGGAAAGCTGCCAGAAGAAGTTGTAATTCACTTCCAGCAGCGGCTCGATGCGTGCAGAGCTGCCGTTTTCCGCAGGATGCACAATGTTGTACGCGAACTCCTTGCCGCGCAAATGCAAATGCGGGAAGAAGCTGAGCAGCATGGCGTCGTTGGGGATAGTGCCTCGCGCTTCCACGCGATAAGAGGGATCACCCGGCGGAATCCGAAAGTGACTGTTCGTCAGTTGCAAGGTCAGCACGCGCTGTTTCGGCGGGGTCTTGGCGAAGATCAATCCGATCGAACTCCGATCCATGGCCGCATGTCCATTGGCCGTATAGTGCATCTGGAAAACCAGGTCGGATCCGCGCGGAATCAGCTTGGCCATCCCCTCTGGCCACTCATCCGGCGAACTGCCGGGGGCGTAGACCAGCAGGATATCGCTCTTGGTCATCTCGGCGTCGTGGCGCGACTGCTCGTCCGGCAGACTCTTTGCCGTAAATGGCGCGCCAACCGGAGCCTTCGCCAGCCAGTCCGAACCAGGAGGGCGAATATAGACCACGGCATGGTGCACGTGGACCCGGCTGGAGGGCTGAACCTCGGACATCCGAACCCAGCGGTCCCAGGTGAAGCCGGTGTGGACGATCTCGTAAGTGTAATCGACATCGCCGTGAGCCGGGATCGCAACGGGTTTTGGCATCGTCACCACCATATCCGGCCGCGGGATTGTGTAACCTGCGGCCCACTTTCGGGGTGGCGGCGCGTCGGTTGCGTTTCCGGCGGGTGCTCCCGCGCGTGCCCAATCCGCCAGTGTGGAGATCTGTGCAGCGCTCAAAGTCGGATCGTTGGAAAAGTGGCCGATTTTCGGATTTGCGAACCAGGGCGGCATCTCGCGCGACGTGGTTTTGCTGGCGATCAGCGCACTCCACTTGCGCGCGTCTTGCCATGTAACCAGCGGCATCGGCCCGATTTGTCCGGCGCGATGGCAAGACTGGCAGTGATCCTGGAGGATCGGTAAGACGTCTTTGTAGAACGTGGGCGCGGCGCAAAGCGGTAGCGCTGTAAGGCAGAACGTGAACCGTAGCGCGAGCCGCATGCCTCAATTATGACTGGCGGAGGACCATGCCTGGCTACTCGGCGATGCGCGCCGTCCGAATGAAATCGAGATGAGGAAATTCTTTCTCCAGATACGCATTGCCCTCTTTTTCGATACGATCCTGCTGCGGCTTCTCAGCGTCGCCGGAGTAGATGCGGTCAATGTAATCCATTCCGCTCACCACTTTGCCGAAGGAAGCGAAATGATCCGGGCGGTTATCCAGCCGTTGATTTTCACCGAGATTCACGAAGAGCTGTGTGGTGCGGCTGTCGGGTCCGGCCGCCGCGAACGTCAGCGTGCCGCGCACATTACCAACTATAACCGGATCGTCGTGAATCGGCACATCCCACGCGTCAGTGACCTTCGGATCGGCTGCGACGCCAAACTGCACGATGAAGCCCGGCACCACGCGAAAAAAACGCGCGCCATCGAAATACTTTGCCTTCACAAGATTGTAAAAGCGGTCCGCCCCCAACGGCGCATTCGCGCGAGTCACTTCAACGATGACCGGGCCGCGAGTAGTGTCCACGTTCACGCGGAACACGGGCGGAGCGACGTCGTTCAGCGGGGCCACCTTCGGCTTCGATTTGCAGGAAATCGCCGTCAGAGCGGCTAAAAGGCAGAGAAACGCGGTAAGCGATTTCATGGATAGGTTTACGTCTATGATAGCCGGATGGCCGGCCTCCCGCCACCGCGTGGAGTATCATTCTTCTTGATGAAGCGCAGAGATTTCTTCCTCAGTTCGGCTGCTCTGGCCGCGCCACTGGCATTCCAGACTCGCGCTGCCGAGCCGTCGCCGGGCGACATCAAATTCGGCGTTGCCACGTATTCCCTGCGCCAGTTTTCTCGCGATAACTGCATTCGCATGGTGAAGTTGCTTAATATCGACTACGTGGATATAAAAGAATTCCACCTGCCGCAGATTGACCCCGCGAAGACACTCGCGGCGGGGCGGGCGGCATTCGACAAAGCCGGGCTCAAAGTGATCGGCGGCGGCAACATCACCCTGGCTGAGACCAATGAAGCCGGGCTGCGGCCGCACTTCGAATATGCGAAGGTCTGTGGGTTCCCGACGATGATCGTCGCTCCCACGCACGAGAACCTGCCCATCGTCGAAAAGCTCGTGAAGGAATACAACATCAAAGCGGCAATCCATAATCACGGGCCGGGCGACAAGAACTTCCCGACACCGCAATCCGTGCTGGATGCCGTGAAGTCGATGGACGCGCGGATGGGTCTTTGCATCGATATCGGTCATACGACGCTTTCGGGCGTGGACGTGGTGCAGTCAATCGCTGCGGCCGGTCCCCGCTTGTTTGAAACTCATTTCAGGGATCTGGACGCGAAACACGTGGAAGTTGCGGTGGGCGACGGCGTGATCCCGATTCCGGCGATTTTCAGGCAGCTGATGAAACAGGGTTACGCCGGAACGTGTTCTCTCGAGCAGGAGATGGATCAATACGATCCACTCCCCGGAATGCAGAAGTCGTTCGCGTATATGCGCGGTGTCGTGGCGGGGTTAAGGAGCTAATGGCGGAATTGCAAATCGGCGCGGTGCGCCTGGAAGATCATACTGTTGCCGAAGAGGACGTGATTACATTTCTAGGTCCGGGCGGCTCGCGCGTGCTCTCCACGCCCCGCATGATCCTGTTCATGGAGCGTACCTGCCGCAACATGGTGGCCGAGTCACTGCCAGAAGGCTTTGCGACGGTCGGGATGCACGTGAACATCTGGCATAACGCGGCAGCGCCGGAAGGCTCCACGGTGACCTATAGGGCCGAACTAATTAAGCTGACGACCCGCCGCTGTGAGTTTCGTGTAGAAGCGAGGCGGGGTGAAAAGCTAGTTGGCGAGGGAACTCATCTTCGCGCCATTATCGACACGCGCCGCTTCGCTAAGACGAAATCGAGCGTGTAGTCCGGGTCACAACCTGATCCCGGACGCAACGCTGGTAGACTGGTTTAGACATGGCCATCAGCCCCGATCTGCTCGAAATTCTCATTTGCCCGGCCTGCCGCGCCAAGGTGGAACTCAAGCCCGATGGAAGTGGCCTGCGTTGTGTTGCATGCCACCGCGTCTATCCCGTTCGAGACGAGATCCCGGTGATGCTCATCGACGAAGCCGTCATCGAAGAGTAACGGGTCCGCGTGCCGGCTCAGACCGATATCCTCGCGCAACTTCCCAGGCACGGCCGCGTTGCCATCATCCGTTTGCGCTCGCTTGGCGACTGCGTGCTTTCTACCCCAGCAATCAGCCTGCTTCATCACGCGCGCCCGGATCTGGAAATCGCCGTGGTTGCCGAAGATCGATTTGCCGACGTTTTCCGCGGCAATCCGGCAATCGCTCAGATTCTGCCGCCCACTATTCGCGCCGTCCGTCAGTTCGCCCCGGAACTTTGCCTCAACCAGCACGGTGGCACACGCAGTGCTCGGTTAACCATGCTTTCTGGCGCGAGGTTCCGTGCAGGTCTCGACATTTTCAAGCCTGCCTTTGCCTACAACGTGCCGATTCCAACGGCGCAAGAGATTCTTGGTGTTGATCGGCGCGTCCACACGGCCGAGCACATGGCATCGATGATGTTTTATTTGGGAGTGGAACGCACGTGGATTCCGCGCGCGTATGTTCCTGCGCCAACGGGCCGCTCGCCACATGCACCGGCAGGCGCCTACGCAATGATTCATCCGCTTGCCGCGACACCTGAGAAAACCTGGCCTGCCGCTTCATTCGGTGATATCGCTCGTTTCCTCGAAACGTCCATGCAATTGCAGCCTGTGTTCATTGGCGGCCCAGACGAAGACCTGACGCCGTTTCATCAGTGGCGAACGGTAGTCGGCGCGCCACTGCCGGAAGTCGCTCAGTTGATGCGCGATGCGGCCCTATTCATCGGTAATGATTCAGGTCCGGCCCATGTGGCTGCGGCGTTTGGTCTCCCGATGGTCGTATTATTTGGACCATCTGACGCCGAGATCTGGTCCCCGTGGCGCACCGTGGGTAAGGTCTTGCGCGCCGAGGGCCCGATCTCGAACATTGCGGTTCCTGACGTTGTCCGCGCGGCCGAGCGTGTCTACGGCGTGCATGAGGCGCAAAAATGAAGGACTTCCTTCGCCTCGCGCGCTACTCTCGCCGTTATTGGCACCTCATGGCTGCGTCGGTGATCCTGATGGCGGTGATGGGCGCGATGACGGCAGCGCGGACGCTCCTCGTCGGTCCCTTGCTGAATCGGGTACTGCATCCGGGTTCCGATTCCACGCCGGAAAAGATTTTTACGATTCCGATCGTGCATCGCGATGTTTACCTGGAGCAGTTCTTCCCGCCATCGATCCACAACATCTTCACGATCTTTGCGATTTCGATGCTGGTCGTCTTTCTGATCCGCGGTCTCTGCGATTACCTGGGCGACTACCTCACGAATTTCGTTGGTTTCTCCGCCGTCACGGACCTGCGCAATCAGGTTTTCGATAAGCTGATGCGCCATGGGGCAGGCTTTTTTGCCGCGACCTCCACCGGGCAGGTGATGTCGTCAGTCATGAGCGATATCGAACGGGTCCAGACAGCGTGTTCCGATATGCTGGCGGACATTCTGCGTCAGAGCTTTTCCGCGCTGGGCCTTTTGCTGGTGATGGTGAGTGCCGATTGGCGGCTCGCGGTCTTCAGTCTGGCGGTGCTGCCGGTGGTTCTTCTGCCCACTGCCAAACTTGGACGACGCATCCGACGGCTCAGCCGCCGCACTCAGGATGCCGTCGGCGATCTGAACCAGGTTCTTCAGGAAGGCATCTCCGGCCACCAGGTGGTGAAAGCTTTTGGCACGGAGAAATTTGAGAGCCGCAGGTTCCGCACGGCTGCGGCGCGCTTGCTGAAGTCGAATCTGCGTAAGGTGCTGCTGCAAGGGATTCCGTCGCCACTGATTGAAATGATGGGGGCGGTGACGTTCATTGGGCTGATCTGGTTTGGCCGTCAGGAAATTAAGAACAATGTCCTGTCCTCCGGCGACTTCATGAGCTTTTTGCTGGCGCTATTGTTTCTGTTCGAGCCGATTAAACGCCTTACGAATCTCTACAGCATCTTTCAGCAGGCTATGGGCGCATCGGAAAAGGTGTTTGCGTATCTCGATCAGCCCGAGGAGATTGTGCGCAGTAAAAATGGCCGCAAACTGGAAGGTTTTCGGGAATCTATTGTTTTCGACCACGTCTGCTTTCGTTATCCGACCGCTTCAGGCCTTCAAATCGACGACGTCTCCCTCGAAATAAATGCCGGCGAGATTGTAGCGCTCGTCGGCTCCAGCGGGGCGGGGAAGACCACGCTG
>CAIKAS010000037.1 GCA_903825445.1 uncultured Acidobacteriia bacterium | reverse complement strand
TATGGCGCGGTTTCATGCGGCCGGAGCGAAGGTCGAATTGCTCGATGGCGATATCGTTCGCACCAACCTTTCACAAGGCCTGGGTTTCTCCCGGGAAGATCGTGACATCAACATTCGGAGAATTGGTTTCGTGGCTGAACTGCTGTCACGCAATGGCGTCATAGCTGTGGTTGCGGCGATCTCGCCCTATCGCGAAACACGAGACGAAGTGAAGTCGAAGATCGGAAACTTCCTCGAAGTGTTCATCGATTGTCCGATTGAAGTCCTGGCGCAGCGTGACGTGAAAGGTCTCTATAAACGCGCCCTGGCTGGCGAGGTCGGAAACTTCACCGGGATTTCGGATCCCTACGAGCCACCACTGAATCCGGATGTTACCGTGCGTTCCGATCGCGAAACCCTGGAAGAAAGTGTAGGCAAAGTCTGGAGCGAGCTCGAGCGGCGTGGATGGATCGGGGGCGCCGCCGCATGATCGATCTACACAGCCACACCGATCAATCCGACGGTACATTCACAGCGCAGGAACTGATTGCCGAGGCCGTTCGTATCGGTCTCAAGGCCCTCGCGATCACCGATCACGACACCATGTCGGGCTGTGCGCTGGCCGTGCCATTTGCAGAGGCCGCCGGACTCAGGCTCATACCGGGTATCGAACTATCCACTAAATATCAGGGAGTCTCTGTTCACCTGCTCGGTTATTTTCCTCTCCGGCAGCCATCAGAGGAATTTGGAGAATGGCTGGCGTTTCTGATGGAGAGCCGGCGTGATCGCAATCGGCGTTTAATCGACAAGCTGGTTTCTCTCGGCATTCCAATCACCCTAAAAGAAGTGGAAGCCTATGGCAAGACACTCACCGCCCGTCCACATTTCGCGCGCGTGTTGATCGACAAGGGATTCGCCAAAGACATTCAGGACGCGTTTGACCGCTACCTCGACGAAAGCAGTATCGGGTACGTGCAGCGCCACGACATTCCGATTCAGGAAGCGATCGACCGCATTCGGAAAGCTGGTGGCGTCACCTCTCTGGCGCACCCTGTCCGTGTGGCAAAGAACCACTGGGACACTTTGGCAAGGTATGTGGAGGAACTCGCGGGTTTGGGACTACAGGCGGTGGAGGTTTATCACAGCGACCACAGTCCGGAGAACGTCTCGTATTACAAGTCGCTGGCCGAACGCTTCCATCTCGGCATTACAGGCGGGTCAGATTTTCATGGCGCGAACAAGCCTGCGATTTCACTGGGAACCGGCTGCCGGAATAATTTGAACGTGCCGGACGAACTGGCCGAGAAGCTGGCAGGTTTGGTCGTAAGCTAGCGCGGGAAACTGGTGGGCACGGGCAGATTCGAACTGCCGACCTGCCGCTTAGGAGGCGACCGCTCTATCCAACTGAGCTACGTGCCCGCACTTCACCCATTGTATCTTCGGAGCCCTTTAGCGCCGATGTCTCGCCTGTACTGCATTCCATCGAAGTGAATCTTCCCGACTGCGGCGTACGCGCGGTTGATGCTGTCCTGCAAATCCGCGCCGCGCGCGGTCACACCAAGCACGCGACCGCCAGCCGTTACAATGTCTCCGCCCGATCGCTTTGTACCCGCATGAAAGACGACGGCATCGGTAACAGAATCCAGCCCCGAAATCGTCTGCCCGGTTTGTGGCACACCCGGATAACCTGCCGCTGCCATCACCACACAAGTGGCCGGCTCCGGAGACCAACCCATCGCATCGGGCGTCAACGTGCCGCGCGCCGCAGCCATCAGGGCTTCTCCCCAATCGCTCTCAAGCCGCATCATCAGTGGCTGTGTTTCCGGATCTCCCATGCGAACGTTGAATTCCAGCACGCTCGGCCCTGCCGGCGTCATCATCAATCCCGCATAGAGAAAACCAGTGAACGCCGTGGATCGCACAACGGGCTCAATGATCGTGTCCATGATCTGACCGCGCATCGCCGAACTGAGAATCCGGGAATCCGAGTAGGCGCCCATTCCGCCGGTATTTGGCCCTTGGTCTCCATCGAAAATGCGCTTGTGATCCTGCGATGGTTCGAGCGCCACACCGTGCTTTCCGTCGCACAACACGATGAAACTGACTTCTTCGCCTTCCAGGAACTCTTCGATGACCATCGGATAGGCCAGCGACGAGAGTGCAGCTTCGGCTTCCTCGTTCGATTGCGCGATGATTACGCCCTTACCCGCGGCGAGTCCGTCGGTTTTGAGTACGACAGGTAAACGGAATTGACGAAGCGCCTCGCGGGCTTCCGCGTCGTTCGTGACAGCAGCGAAGCGAGCCGTGGGAACACCGATCCGTTCCATGAATCGCTTCGAATGAACCTTGCTGCCCTCAAGGGCCGCATTCTCCGCAGTTGGCCCGACGATAGCCATGCCGCGCTCCCGGAATCTATCCACGACTCCGGCCACCAGCGGTGCCTCAGGTCCCACGACAGTGAGGTCAACTCCTCTGGCTTCTGCGAATTGTACATAATCCACGGCTGGTTCGCACTTCCCTACCGCCGCAATTCCCGGATTCCCCGGGGAGACATACAATTCCTCCACAGAGGGAGACTTACTCAGCCTCCAGGCTAATGCATGCTCGCGACCGCCGCCGCCGATAACAAGTACTTTCACGTTGGTTTACCCGGCTACAATAGTAGCGTGGCGGGAATAGTAGCGCAGCAGTAGCGTAGCGGAAACGCAGCGTAGCCGGAAACTCAATGGATCAATCGTTCGACATTGTCGTGGTGGGCGGCGGACACGCTGGTTGCGAAGCAGCACGTGCCTGCGCACGCATGGGCCTGCGCACCGTGATGATTACGATGAACGCGGATCTGATTGCGCAGATGTCGTGCAATCCAGCGATTGGCGGTATTGCTAAAGGCCACCTGGTTCGCGAGATTGATGCGCTCGGTGGCGTCATGGGCGAGGTTGCGGATGCGGTCGGAATTCAGTTTCGGCTGCTCAACACCAGTCGCGGGCCCGCAGTGTGGTCGCCACGCGCCCAGTGCGACAAAAAGCAGTACCGCGTCCACATGAAGGAAGTGCTGGAACGCGAGCCGAATCTGCGAATTAAGCAGGCTGAGGTGGCGGCGCTTCGGATTGAGGGCGGCCGGGTGAAGGGTGTCCAGTTGGTGGATGGCCGGAACATTCACTGCGAAGCCGTCATAATCACAACCGGCACTTTTCTCAACGGCCTTGCCCACATCGGTGAACGCAAGTTTGAGTGCGGGCGCAATGGCGAAGCGCCTTCCATCGTACTAGCGGATCAGATTCGCGGATTAGGTCTTGGCTGGACTCGTCTGAAGACCGGTACCCCGCCCCGCCTGGATGCCCGCTCCATCGATTGGTCGAAGTTTGAACCGCAGGATGGTGACCCTGTTCCAACTCCGTTTTCATTCATGACGGAGAGAATCGAGCGGCCGCAGATCCAGTGCTTTCTCGGCCGAACTACCGCAGCCACCGCCAGCATCATTCGGGAGAGCATCGGACGTTCCCCACTCTATAGCGGACAGATAGAAGGTATCGGTCCGCGCTACTGCCCCTCCATAGAGGATAAGTTCGTTAAGTTCCCGGACAAGACGGCGCACCAGATCTTCCTCGAGCCCGAAGGCCTGGACACGAATGAGATCTACGTAAACGGTATGTCTACCAGCATGCCGATAGACGTTCAAGCTGCCGTGATCGCTTCCATTCCGGGATTGGAGCAGGCGGAGATGATTCGCCCGGGATACGCGATTGAGTACGACGCCGTGGACGCTCGGGAACTTGATCATCGCCTGGAAGTTCGGAAATTGCCAGGGCTGTTCCTCGCGGGGCAGATCAACGGGACGTCTGGCTATGAAGAAGCAGCCGGTCAGGGGTTGATGGCTGGAATCAACGCGGCCCAGACGGCGCTCGGAAGACCACCGGTTGTAATACCCCGCTCCGAGGGTTACATCGGCATCATGATCGACGACCTGATTACAAAAGGAACCGACGAGCCCTATCGCATGTTCACATCGCGCGCGGAATATCGTCTACGGCTTCGGATCGACAATGCCGACGAACGATTGACGCCCATTGGATTCGGCATCGGCCTGGCCCTGGACGACAGACGGGATTTCTTTGCGCTCAAGCAGGCTCAGGTTTACAGGTTGCTGGAAGTTTTTGCAACCAGTCCCAGGGCCGCCATATTGCGTCGCCCTGAGACTCGGATCGAGGAACTTTTGCCTTGGATTACTGAAATACTGGGCGGATCTCCACTCCGTGGGGTGCTCATGACTGTGGAGACGGAAGTGAAGTATGCAGGTTATATCGATCAGCAGCGGCGCCAGATTGAGCGCATGCAGAGTTCTGATACCCGTTGCATTCCGGATGAGATGGATTTTTCCGGCATTCCCGGCATCTCACGGGAGGTCGGAGAGAAACTCAAGCGCGTTCGCCCGGCTACCCTCGGTCAGGCGGCACGCATTCCAGGGGTTACTCCCGCAGCTGTGGCCCTGCTGGATGTCTATATGAGCTTGGGCTCGCGGGCTTAATAGTTGGCTCCCAGCGTATGTTTCACGTGAAACATAGGCCGTTAATCCATGATCGGGTTTGTTTTGTAAAACAGCAACGATGTTTCACGTGAAACACCGAAGGCTTGGTGTTAGAGATCATCCGGTTGTGTTAGAGTCATCTGAGGGAGGGGGTGGGTAGCATGCACATATCTCTATGCCTCCCTCTCTATCGAAAAGGAAAACGCCAGTGAGAGTTCATCTGCCGGGCGAAAAACCAACATCTTGAGTCGAGTCATTGCAATAACCAACCAAAAAGGCGGCGTAGGGAAAACCACGACTGCCATCAATCTGGGTGCGGCCCTCGCCGTTAGTGACGTCAAAGTGCTCCTTGTGGATGCCGACCCGCAGGGAAACACGACCAGCGGCCTGGGGATCCAGAAGACGCCCGGACTTGCCACCATCTACGATGTCCTGGTTGACGACAAAGATATTGAGGATGCCATTTGCCCTACCAGCATGGAGGGACTGGACCTCCTGCCCGCCGACAAGAACCTGATCGGTGTGAATCTCGAGATCGTCGGAGCCGACCAACGCGAGTCCATTCTGAGGAGAAAGCTGGAAAAAGTTCGGAACAAGTACGAGTTCATCCTGATCGATTGCCCCCCGGCGCTGGACCTTTTGACTCTAAACGCCCTCATGGCGGCCGATTCCGCTCTTGTGCCAATTCAGTGCGAATTCTTCGCCCTGGAGGGCGTTTCCGAGTTGATGGATACAATTGAACGCATTCGCGAGTCCTTTGGGCACCCGATTAAGATCGAGGGCATTCTCCTGACAATGTTCGACGACCGGACAAACCTGGCCCGTCAGGTAGCAGCCGATTTGCGGGAGTTCTTTGGGGGCGAGGTCTTCAAGACTGTTATCCCGCGCAATATCCGACTGGCGGAAGCGCCCAGCCATGGGAAATCGATTCTCGCCTATGATCCCGGTTCACGTGGATCTGAGGCCTACGTCCAGCTTGCCAAGGAGGTTCTGACCAATGAGCACAAACGATCAGCGCAGGCCGGTTGAGCCCAAAAAAGCACTCGGAAAAGGTCTGCATTCCCTGCTTCCAACGCGAGGCCCGGTTGTTGTCGCCCCGACGCCGGCCCCTGCCCAAGCGGTAGAGGTGCCCAGGGACGGAAATGTCGTTCCGACTCCACATAGCCTGGTCAAGCCAAATCCCAACCAGCCAAGGCGGGAGTTCGATCAGGAAGCGCTCCTCGAATTGGCACAGTCGATTGAACGCGAAGGAATCATCCAGCCGATCATCGTGCGGCGTGCGGCCAACAATGAGTTCCAGATCATCGCAGGCGAGCGGCGCTGGCGGGCAGCAGCAATTGCCGGACTCACCGAGATTCCTGTCATCGTTCGCGAGGCTGACGACCAAAAGGTCCTCGAGCTTGCAATAGTCGAAAACATCCAGCGCGAAGACCTGAACCCGATCGAACTCGCTCAGGCATTCGAGCGGATGGCGGCGGAATTGTCGCTCAGCCATGAAGAGATCGGCCAGAAGACCGGCAAGGACCGTGTCACTGTCACAAACTCAATCCGTCTTTTGCAACTACCGGTCCCGGTTCAGGACATGGTCTCTCACCGGAAGCTCACTCCCGGTCACGCGCGCGCGTTGCTCAAGCTCCCCACAGAGAGAGCTCAAAGGGAGTTGGCCGAGCGTTGTATCGCGGAGGGCTGGTCCGTCCGGCAAATTGAGGAATTCACAAAGCCTCCTAAAGAGGCTGGCGATGAGATTGTCCCGCCGAAAAAGGACCCCAAGCCAGTTGACCCCAACGTCAAGGCGGCCATTTCCGAACTGGAGCGGGTGCTTGGAACTCGTGTCAGAATTATGGAAAAAGGAAAAGGCAAAGGGATGATCGAACTCGAATACTATTCGGAAGAAGATCTGGATAGGATTTATTCCCTGATCGTCGGCTCGCCCCAGACCGATCCCGCAATGCTCTAGGGCGTCTTAGGCGAGTAGTTCGAGAATTTCTGAAATCTGCTTCCGAATATCCGGCAGCGGATTGGCAGCAAACAAATCGGCCTGTCGGGATGCGGCCTGTTTCCGCGTCTCAGTCGGCTTCGTTTTGTTATCCAGCAGGGCCTTGCGGGCGCCTTCAATCGTGAACTTCTGCCCATAGAGCAGATGCTTGATGCGAAGCAGGAGTTCGACGTCTTTGCGGCGGAACATTCTCTGTCCGCTCGAAGACTTCCGCGGCGAGAGTCCGGGAAACTCCGACTCCCAATACCGCAAGACGTAGGCCTCCACGCCCACAAGCTGGCTGACCTCTCCAATACGGAAGAACAGCTTGTCGGGAATTTCAGGTTGCGTTGGCGCGGCCTCGCCCCGATTCGCCGGAATCTCGTCCATCTTTAATACTTTACTCGTCCCCAGATTACAATTCCGCATGTGCGGCGCCGTGATGCGCGCCGTGAGTGGTGCCCGTCGCTGCTGCGGCAGCCGCCAATTCGGGCAAAATGAATCGGTAGCCGATTCGCGGCTCGGTGGCGATGAAGACGGGCTTCCCGCCTGCCGGCTCGATTTTCTTGCGTAGCTGGTTGATAAAGACTCGAAGATACTCGATTTGGTCGCCGTACTCCGGCCCCCAAATCGCCTGGAGCAGCCGTTTGTGTGGAACAGGCTTGTTGGCCTGAGAAACAAGGTAGCGCAGGATGTCGAACTCTGTAGGCGTCAAACGTACGGGCGAACCTCCAGCCACCACTTTGCGGCTGGAGAAGTCCACTTCCAGTCCGGGCACTGAAATCGTGAGCGGCGCATTATCGGTCGCAAAACCGCTTCGTCGCAGGGCAGCGCGCATTCGGGCCATTAGTTCGTCAAAACTAAAAGGCTTTGTGACATAATCGTCGGCCCCGGCGTCGAGTGCCTCGACTTTATCCTTGTCGGACTCCCGTACTGAGACGACAATAATCGGCACGTCCCAGCCAGCGCGGATAGCTCGGCAAGCAGCCAGGCCGCCCATGCCGGGCATGTTCAGATCCAACAACACTACGTCGACCGTCTCGCGCCGAAGCACTTCGATTGCTTCCTCGCCGCTGCCGACATCCATGACGCGGGCACCCTTCGAACCGAGGCTGGCTCTCAGGACACGTCGAATTTGCGGCTCGTCGTCAATAAGCAGTATATTGCGGTTGTCGATCATGATCTTCCTCTGTCGCTCCCGCCGGGAGCGCGAATCTGAAAGCCGGCCCGTCCGGCTCGTTATCCAGCCATACTTTGCCACC
>CAIKAS010000036.1 GCA_903825445.1 uncultured Acidobacteriia bacterium | reverse complement strand
GATCATAGCCGGTGACTGGAGTTCAGACGTGTGCTCTCCGATCTGCTCAGTGTCTCAAGTTGATTCCGATTAGGCTCCGGCCCGCCGTTGCTCACTCTCACGGATCATTTCGCTGAGATCCGCCGCGGGGCGTATTTCGAAGGGACCGGCCTTCACTCCGGGGTGTTTGGACATGATCTGGATCGCGTGATTCAAGTCTCGTGCTTCCAGGATCAGGACTCCGCCGATTTGCTTTTTTGTTTCGGCATACGGCCCGTCGGTAATGGACACCTTGCCATCCACCCAACGCAAGGTTGCGGCTGTTTGCGGGGGCTGCAGCCCTTCACCTCCTGCGAAGTGGCCGTTCTTCCGCAACTCGTCGTCGTAGGTGAGGCATTCGTCCACCATCGCATTGCGCTCGGTTTCAGGCATGGTTTCAAATTTGTTGGGCTCGATGTATCCAAGGCAGATGTATTTCATGGCAGTTGTGTTTGTAGTTTCAACGGTCTTCAAATGAACCGTTTCAGGAAGTCGTCGATTGGCAGTTCCTGAAATCGACAAGGGGGGCAACTTTTTGAAAATTATTTCGAAAGCGTCTAACCCAGCTCCCGCAGCCGCTGTTCCAGAAATCGCCGTGCCGGTTCCAATTGCGTCAGAGCAAGAGCGCGTTCGTAGGAGTCACGAGCCTCGGACTTCCGACCCAGTCGCCGACATAAATCCGCCCTTGCCGAGTGCGCGAGGTGATACTCCGCCAAGTCGCCGCGCGCTAAAATGGCGTTAATCAGCGCCAGTCCGGCCTCTGGGCCATCACACATCGCCACAGCCACAGCGCGATTCAGTTCGACGACCGGCGAGGGTTCGGCCTGAGCCAAAGCGGTGTAGAGCGCGACGATTTGCGGCCAGTCGGTTGAGGCAGCGGCGGGTGCTTCGGCATGCACCGCAGCAATGGCTGACTGAAGCGTGTAGGAGCCGAACCGCCGTGAGATCAATGCCCGCTCCACCAGCGCCACACCTTCGGTGATTTGTTTGCGATTCCACAGCGAACGGTCTTGATGCTCCAACAGGATCAGTTCGCCCGTCGGCGTGGCCCGGGCCGCACGGCGCGACTCCTGCAAGAGCATGAGCGCAAGCAGTCCCATCACCTCCGGCTCCGGCAGCAATTCCAGCAGCAACCGCCCAAGGCGGATGGCTTCACCTGAAAGATCCGCCCGCGTCAGCGATGGGCCCGACGAGGCAGAGTATCCTTCGTTAAACACGAGATAGACCACTTGCAGCACAGTCGCCAATCGCTCTGGCAGTTCCTCTGGAGAGGGCACTTGATAGGGAATGCGTGCCTCGCGAATCCTGGCTTTGGCTCGCACGATCCGTTGGGCCAGAGTGGGGGCGGCCATGAGGAAGGCGCGGGCAATTTCCTCAGTCGTCAGACCGCAGACTTCGCGCAACGTCAGCGCAACACGGGCCTCCTGCGTCAGTACGGGATGGCAGCAGGTGAAGATCAATCGCAACGAGTCGTCTGCCACGCTCTCGTCCGTGGCACAGTCATCTCCGGTTTCCATTGGGTCCGCGATCTTTTCCTTCGCTGCGTCGAATCGTGCGCGCCGACGCAGCGCATCAATGGCTTTGAATCGACCGGTGGAAATCAGCCATGCGCGCGGATTCGCTGGCATGCCGTCCTGCGGCCATCGTTCCAGTGCCGCAGCGAATGCGTCATGCACGGCGTCCTCGGCCAGATCGAAATCGCCGAGCAATCGGATGAGCGTAGCGCGAATGCGGCCGGACTCCGCACG
>CAIKAS010000035.1 GCA_903825445.1 uncultured Acidobacteriia bacterium | reverse complement strand
GTCCCGCGCGCAGCGAATGATCTCTCTCCGGATTGTGTCGATCTCTGACATCGCCGCGTAGCTAGACGTGATTTCTGGCCGAAGCTGGAGCACTGTCCCGGTAGCCATCAATTGATAGTTTATTTGATTTTTTCTATGGCGTCAATGGAAATTTCATATCAATTGGTGGATATTCTGGCCTTGGCGCCCGCGGTTATGTTCCTCCCGCCGTTGCCACGGCTTGCGATTAGACGGGCTGCCGGTTTCCAGCCCGGCGACGGATCTCTACAGCAAGCGGTCGATCTGGTGAGACGGGGGTTCTGTGAGATGCTCCGATGAATCGAAGCCGGCGTGGATGACTCGCAGCTGCCCGGAGCGATCCGAAATATAAATCATTGGAATGCCGGTGGTGCCGAGGCTTCTGGCGGCGAGACTCCAGGCGTCTCCATTCTCGGCAGGCGGATCGATGGCCGCGGTGAGATGGAGTCCGCTGCGGGTCAGATATTCCTGCGCGCTGGTGGAGGTGTCTTCATGATTTCCTGAATTGAGGGCGAGGATGTTTGATAACTCCAAGATCGGCTTGATAACCCCAAGACCGGGAAAACGTCAGAGTTGTCGCGGTATCGAGCCTGGAGCGATGCGAGGAACGTTGCCATCGCCCGATACATTCAGGCTGCGGGACTCCCCCGGCAGCATTGGGGACGCCTGTGTCGCACTACTTCCGCGATGTAGGCGCAATCCACGGTTTCGCCTTACCGGACCGAGGGGCTCCCGAGATTCGACGTTTCGGAGCTTACAATCGCATCGGTCGCTCGCGTCAATCGCTGGGTCCCGGCCCTGGCTCCGTTCACCTGGAAGACATACGCAGTGATTTCGACGATGCCCTCGTCATCTGTGAGCCCGGCCTCCCTGAACGAGAATTTCGCGTCTTGAAAGCGTGCGACAAGTTCGGCTGCAGTCTTCGATCCCCAGCGCTGGAGGAACACTTCACCGGCGAGCGGCGGGACGCGGCCGCCGAAGCTATTGATGAACTGCTGATCGGCCTCGGAGAGAGAACTGACCGGCGGACGCTCCTCCGGTTTGCCCTCGCGCCCCATCAATGTGAGAGTGTGGCATCTTCCGCAAGTCTTCTCGTACTTCGCGCGTCCCGCTGCCGCCTGCGCCGGGGTAAAGATACCGCGCTCATTGGGCTCCTGCCCGGAGACCAGGATCACCACCGAACACATCAAGCCAACTGTCACGAGTGATTTGTGAGTCATCGTTAGAAACCAGCTCAGACGAGAATATCACTTCGAAGCTTAATCGCGTCCTGCTCTACCTCAGGCAGCGCGGCTCAGAACGAGGGCGATTAAGGCCGACCAACGCGGTTGGGCCAGCGAATCAGATCCGAACGACAGCGTTTTTAGTACGCAGTTCTCTGCGTCTTTCTGCGAGTTCTCTGCGATCTCCGCGTGAAACCTGCAGCGGCCTGTCCGCTATCGGCGTTCATCGGCGGCCAACTCGGTGGCGCCTGTTGTGGTCTGCCGCATGGAGTATCGTGGGCAGATTGCCAATCCGCCCCACAGGCTGCAATCGGGGGAAGACAAGGCGGACCTATAACAGGCGGTCGATCTGGTGAGACAGGGTTTCTGTGAGATGCTCCGAGGAATCGAAGCCAGCGTGGATGACTCGCAACCGCCCGGAGCGATCCAGAATATAAATCATTGGAATGCCGGTGGTGCCGAGGCTTCTGGCGGCGGGACCCCAGGAGTCTCCACTCTCGGCAGGCGGATCGATGGCGGCGGTGAGATGGAGTCCGCTGCGGGTCAGATATTCCTGCGCGCTGGTGGAGGTGTCTCCGTGATTTCCTGAATTGAGGGCGAGGATGAGAACGTCAGGGTTGTCGCGGTATCGAGCCTGGAGCGATGCGATTTGCGGCAGCTCGGCCTGACAGGGCGGGCACCAGGTCGCCCACAAAGTGAGCACTACGATGCGGCCGTGCCAGTCGGGCGAAGCGAAGGTTTCTCCGGTCAGGGTCCGGATGCGGAAGGGGCGGATGTCGCGGGCGATGAAGTGGTAGGCGGAGTTTTCCATCCAGTCGGGGATGGCTTTGAAGATGATGGCGGAGGCGGCGAGGGTGAAGGCGGCGGTGAGCGTGAGGGCGTAGCGGGGGTTGTGGCGGGCGCGGAGGGTGGCCACCGACAAGCCGGCCACGGCGGCCAGGCAGGCCAGGGTCACATACGTTGATAAAGCTGGCGATGCGGTGAGTGCCATGTCCAGCTTGTTCATCGCAATGGCGGGGGCGATGCCGGCGCAGAGGAGGAGCAGGGTGGAGCGCACGCGGGCGGAGGAGGTGCGGTTAGGTGGGAAGCCCTGAAGGAGGGCGGCGAGGAAGAAGGCCAGCACGGTCGCGAGCAGGAAGGAGCGAATGTCCTGGTGCAGGCGGGTCAGGAATGAGACTAACATTGCGAATGCGAAGGCCAGGAGGCCGGATAGGGCGGCTTGGGCTGGTTTGTTTCGGGAGGGTTGGTTTGGTGCGGGCATTTGGCCTGGGCGATCGGCGATACGGCTCGTGGGGGATCGTTCGTAACAGTGTAGCGGTATTCGCATCTGGTGCGTACGGAGGGGATCGGCGCAGTAGGGGAGCGCGTGTTAGATGAGGGAGCCCGGGGATGGATCCGGCAGGGAGCAGGGAGAGGTTTTTACCTGGGAGAGATGGTTTATAGTAGCGGTCCCTTGCGGTCACGGCTCATAGCAATGCGGTAAAAATGGGGTAAGAGAGCGGTTTAAAAGAGCGAAGTGAAAGAGCAGAAGTCTACGGATAATCAGGGCCGGGGTTTGTGAATTGCGATGAGGAGGCCGCCGCTGATGCCGACGGAGCGCTCATGGCCGGGGGCGAAACTGTAATCGTAGCCGGGTTCGAGGTACCAGCCGAACTTGTGTTTTTTGGCGGGCCAGAACATGAAATCCAGTGCGACTTCACCGGCGATGGCGTTTGTGGTGACGCCGGAAGTCCTGGTGTGGATCCACTCGGGGCCGAGGCCGAACATGAATTCCACGTTTTCGGAGAGCGTCCAGGGCTTTTTGAAAAGGAGGTCGGTATCCCATTCGGTTGAGTGATGGCTGAAGACCGGCGTAGCGCCGGCTTCGATTTCGAGCCACTTCTCGATGGGGGTAAATTCAACGGCGAAGTCGGGGCCGAAAGCTGCGGTGGCATCCTGGAGAGTCCGGCTGGCGGCTGCGCCTAGCTCTACGATGGCGGCGGGTTCGTCGGCTGGTGACTGCGCGATGGCGGTTCCTGCGCAGAGGGATAACGAAGCCAATACGAGGAATTTTGCGACGCTCACTGCCTGCGAGTGTAGCAGTTTATCCGTTTGGGATAATCTTTGGAATGTACAAAGCACTGGTACTGCTGTGGTGCTCGGGATTGTTTGCGGCGGATGTCGGGCCGTTACAACAGCTCGCCGATAAGAATAGATTTTTTGAACTGCGCCGGGAGTTGGAGCAGCAGGGCTGGAGCAGCGCGGAAACGCTCTGCTTTCAGGCTGTGATTGCCAGCCGGTTTGGGCATGAAGGGGAGGGTATCGAAGGCCTTCAGAAGATCCTCGAAACGAAGCCGGGTCCGGAAACTGCGCGAAAGACGCATGAGGAAATGGCGGCGGCGTTTGCGCGGCTTGGTCGTTATAAAGATGCGTCTCAAGCCTGGGGCGAAGCGCTTCTGTTGACACCTGGCAACGATCCGGAGCGGGATGGAAACGACAACACGCGGGCGCTGATGGCTGCGCTGAGCGAGGTGCTTCCGGAGACGGCGGATTTTGGGGGAGACATAACGGTCAAGGCTACGCACAACCGGCTGGGTTCCTGGAATGTTCCGGTAAGGGTGAATGGGGCTGAGGGCCAGTGGATTTTCGACACGGGCGCGAACATTTCTACGCTGACGGAAACAGAAGCGAAACGGATGGGCCTTGCGGTCCGGGAAACGAAGGCGTACGTGAACGGGTCGACACAGAAGCGGAATGCGCTTCAAGTTGCGGTGGCGAGCGATGTGCAATTGGGCGGGGCGCACGTCCACAACGTTGTTTTCTTAGTGCTCGCCGATGAGGCGCTGCACATTGGACCGATGGATTACCAGATCACCGGGATACTGGGGCTGCCTGTGCTGCGTGCTCTTGGGCGAGTGGCGATTTCGAGCACGGGGTTGGTGCGGGTGCATGCTCAAGACGCTATTGCCCAGGGAGCGCCGAACATGTTTTTTGACGAGGAATCGCCTATTGTGGAGGTTGTCCACGATCAGCATCGGCTGCAGATGTTTCTGGATACGGGGGCGAATGCAGGCGTTCTTTATCCTTCTTTCCGGGAGGCGGTTGGGCGTGATGAGAATCCGCGGCTCCGAACGAAACGGGAAAAGGTGGCTGGCGCGGGCGGGGTAATAGAGCGCAAGACTGAGGTGGTTCCGACGCTGGGGATTGAGATCTTTGGGAAGCCGATTCGTTTGAAGAAACTGAGTCTGCTGCCGGAGGCGCCGCCGGGCAGTGGTCGTTATCGCGACGGTGTGATTGGGATGGATGCTTTGTGGGGCGGGTTCAGGCTTGATTTTGATGCTATGCGGCTGGAGATTGAATAAACAGGTGCAGCGGTGACAAAAAAGGCCGGTGCGGGCTGATCCCGTACCGGCCTTTTTTCATCTTGCGGGAGAGCCGCCTGAAAGGCGGCTGAGGGCGGGAATGCCCGCCCTCCAATCTGCTCCTCTGCGTTAATTGAGCTGGAAGAGGAACAGGCCGGTGCCGGTGGCTGCTAAAACCACCTGCTTGCCATCCAGCAGGAACGTTTCGGGCGGAGCCGAGAGCGCGCCGATCTGGGTATGCCAGAGCGGTTTGCCGGTCTTCGACTCCCAGGCCACGAGGCCACCGGCGTCGCTCAGGAACAAGACGCCGCCTGCGGTTGAAAGGAGGCCGACGCTGCCGCCGACTTCGTGCCGCCATACTACCTTGCCGGTCTGGTAGTCGATGGCATCGATGTTGGTTGGCCAGCTGAGGCTGGCGCCGCCGCCCGTACCGCCGAGGCCCATGGAACCGCGCGGGTCGGGATCCGTCAGGTAGTCGATGCGCAGGTTGTTCTGTTCATGTACGTAGAACAGACCGGCATCGACCGAGAAGGTGGCGGGCGGATAGTTGAGCACGTCGTTATTCACGAGCGAGCCGGCGATGGTGGCGTCCTTATTCGGATTGCGCTGCACTTCGCCGCGCTTGTTGAGATGAAGCGGGGAATCAGGGGCAACGGCCGACGCGTAGTTGTTCACGAGGCCGAGTTTGCTGGTGATCAGGTGTTCACCGGTAACGCGGTCGAGCACGTAGAAGTAGCCGTTGCGGGTCGCCATCAATACAAGCTTGCGCATCTTGCCGCCAAACATGGCGTCGACGAGGATGGGGGTCTGGGTAGAATCCCAATCGTGCGTGTCGTGCGGTGAGGTAGCGAAGTACCACTTCATTTTGCCTGTCTCCACGTCAATCGCGACCAGGCAGCCAGTGTACAGATTGTCGCCATCGCCGCGACCGCCGGTGTAGGCGGGGGTCGGGTTGCCGGTGCCAAAGAGGTAGAGGTGGGTTTCGGGATCGTAGGAGCCGGGGATCCAGGAGGTGCCGCCGCCGTGACGGGCGGCGTCGAGGCTGGCCCAGGTGTCTGCGCCGGGATCGCCAGGGTTCTGCGCGGTGGAATAGAAGCGCCACTGCTCGGAGCCGGTCTCGGGATCGAGCGACTTGATGTAGGCCGGGCGGTCCGTGTCATTGCCAGTGCCGACGATGACGTGATTGCCGAGAACCATGGGCGTGTTCGAAGAGAAGTACTGTTCGTCGAAGCTGGAGATTTCTTTCTTCCAGACTTCCTTGCCGGTGCGGGCGTCGAGGCAGACGACCCAATCGTCATGGAGTTCAAAGAAGATGTAGTTGTGCCACATGGCGGGACCGCGAGTGGCGAGGCTGGTGCCGCCGCGGGTCTTCCAGTAGTAATGCCAGAGCACCGTGCCGTCGCGGGCGTCAATGGCCCAGACGTTATCGGGGGCGGAGGCGTAGATAGTGTTATCGACAAACAGAATGCCGCCGCCGATGCGGGCCGGGCCGCAGTTATTGGCATCACCGTTGCCGAAACCGCCAACGATGATGGGCGCAGCGGCACCGCCGCCGCCGCCGCGACCGCCGCCAAAGCCACCGCCGCCAGCCGCCGGGGGCGCTACGCCGGTCTCACCGCAACCGCTGGTGATTCCGGTGGTGAGCCACTTGAGGCTGAGGTTTTTGACGGTAGCCGTATTAATTTGCTTGAGCGCGCTGTAGCGCTTGCCGCTGAGGTCGCCTGAATACGAGGTCCACTGATCGGCCAGTGGCTTGACAGTATCGGCCGGATCGAGGCCGCCGGTCTGGGCAACAAGCAGCATGGGCGCGACCAGCATTGAGAGGAGAATAGATGTCTGTTTCATGGTTCTGTTCATTTTCCTTTTGGCTGAGCCGGGTTACTTGAGCGTCCAGAGGAACGCGGTGACGTCGTGCATGTTCTTGTTATCGGGATCGTCGAGCTTGAGCACC
>CAIKAS010000034.1 GCA_903825445.1 uncultured Acidobacteriia bacterium | reverse complement strand
ATCCGTGATCCTCGCCCTCCGGGAACAAGCCGCCGTCCGGCTTCTTCGCGTCTAACAATTCCCGGATGCTGAGTGTTGTTGACCGCGAAGTCCAGCGACTGGCGTCAAGCCGCTTGTAGTGGCTATCGTACTGAGCGTCATACGCCACGTCCACCCAGATGGTCGATTCCGTAAGGAACAGCCGCGACTTGTAGTGTTCGTCTTCCGGGCTGCTGTCCGGTTGAAGCGACCCGCTGCCGCGCGCCACGTCCGGCTTGAAGTAGTTGGGGTAAGCGCTGTAATCCTGCATCACATGCCGAACCTGATCGATCTTCGCGTTCGGCACCCGGATAGTCCCGGAATAGTGATGGATGCTTCCGTTGTGAATATCCTGGTTTTCCCGCGCTTCCACAACCGGCTTTCCGGCGTCGAAATCCTTCCGCTTCGACGAGTGATCGTCGTCGATCCACAACTTACCGTTGATGGAAAACGGGACGGATACACGTTGTTCAAACTTCGTCGTGTAGTCCAGAAAGAGCGCCACCGTCTCGGATTCGAGATGCGATAGCGGGATCATCGAAGACCCGACCGCCACGCCACCGGACAACAGGGCAAGGCCTGCCAGGATAAGGAAAAACCGCATCTGTACTGATTATAACGGCTCCCCTGTTGTTATATTGCTTGTCGATGCAGAACAATCGTTCAGTGCCCGTCAGCACCATCCTGCCCCATCTGGCCTATCGCGATGTGCCCGCCGCAATCGATTGGCTCACAAAGGTTTTCGCCTTCACTGAGCACTATCGTTACGGCGATTCCGACGGCGCGCAAATGCACCTGGGCGATGCGTGGATCATGCTAAGCAAGGTCCGTCCTGGTCGAAACAGCCCTGCCCAACTCGGTGCCTGGAGCCAAAGCTTGACCGTCTTCGTGGAAGACGTGGACGCCCACTACGCACGCTCAAAATCATTGGGCGCCAATATCGTCGAGGAACTTCACGAAACGATCTACGGCGAACGCCAGTATGGTGTGGACGACCCTGAAGGCCACCACTGGCTGTTTTCACTCCACGCCAGAGACGTCAACCCCGAAGACTGGGGCGCCAGAATCGCCGGACGGTAAGTGAGTGCCTTAACTTGCGCAGAAGGCGCAGGTTCTTGTAATCCCGTTTAAATATTCCGTTGTTAGTCTGGCGTTGATGAAGCCTACACTCCGAAAAGCGGCCGTCTTTGCCCACCTTTGGCTCGGTCTGGTTGCCGGGGTATTCATATCGCTCATGGGCTTCACAGGCGGAATCGTCGGCCTGCGCCCGCAAATCGCCTCGTTTCTCTCCCCCTCATCTCCTCAGACCGCCAATTGCCAGGCAACCGACTGGAACCGGGCGGCGCAGGACGTCAGTTCCGTCACTCATACTGAAATCAACCGTGTCTACGGGCCTTACGCTCCCGACACGCTTTATCACTTCCGTATGATGACCAACACACCCACCATTTATAAGCACGTCATCTACGACCCTTGTTCCGGTCGGATACTCGGTTCCCTCGACTTGGCCTGGATGGATTGGACCGTGGATTTGCATCACAATCTTCTTGCTGGCAATACGGGCCGGCTGTGGGCGGGAGTAATCGGTATCGCCATGCTCCTGAGCGGGCTGACTGGCCTTCTGGTGTGGCTCTGCACACGGCCAGACCTCAGCACCGCATTCGCTGTCCAGTTCCGCTTTTCGCGCAGAACTCCAAGGGAACTTCACCGCGCCATAGGACTGGTTGCCGCCTGTTTTCTGGTACTCGAAGCGTTCACTGGTTTGTGGCTCTGCTTTCCCCAGGCCATGCGCGGAATGCTGACGACCGTCGCCGCGGTGCCTGAAGACGTGCGGCCCGTGCGCGCGCCACGCAACCCTGTACCGTCTGCCATGACGCCGGCGGCCGCACCTAACGAAAAGAAGGTCGGCAACGCTGCCTCTGGGAGGCCGCTGGCAGTAGCGGGATTTGCCGATATTATGGCGGCTGCGCACAACGCGATTCCCGACGGCTTCATCCGCGAAATCCGCATGCCCGAAGGCAATGGCAACGTGCAGGTCCGCATGTGGCGTCCCGGCGACTTTCGGTCGCTGGGCAATAATGTCGTCTACATTTCCAGGTCGCGCGCGCAGATTCTTGCCGTCGATCGCTATGCCGACCGCTCAGCATCGAATCGTTTTACTCAGGCCATGGCTGGATTGCATTACGACGAATGGGGTGGCCTGCCTTTCCGCATCCTCTCCGCCATTGCTGGACTGCTCACGCCCATCTTGTTCATCAGTGGAATTCTGATCTGGTGGTTCTCGCGCAGGCGAAAAGCCGTGCCATCTGTGCGGCAAAGTGTTGTTGTCACTGACGCCGTACTAACCCGTTAGGCAGCGTGAATTACTTCCGCACCAGCGACAAGAACTCGTTCCGCGTTTCCTTGTTCTTACGGAACGCCCCCAGCATCGTGCTCGTCACCGTGCCTGAATGCTGCTTCTCCACGCCGCGCATCATCATGCAAAAGTGCTGCGCCTCCGCAATCACGCCCACGCCCAGCGGATCCAGCATGTCCTGAATGCATTGCGCCACTTCCTGCGTCAGCCGTTCCTGTATCTGCAGTCGCCGCGCGAAAATGTCCACGATCCTCGGCAGCTTGCTCAGCCCGATCACTTTATTCCGCGCGATATACGCAATATGCATCTTTCCGAAAAACGGCAGCATGTGGTGCTCGCACATGCTGAAGAACTCAATGTCCTTCACGATCACCATCTCGTCGTACTTCACTTCATAGATGGCCTGGTTGACGACTTTGTCGATATCCGCCGTGTACCCGCTCGTCAGAAAACGCAGCGCCTTTTCCACTCGCTCCGGCGTCTGCCGCAACCCGTCCCGATTCGGATTCTCCCCCACCGCTTCCAGCACTCCGCTGATCAGCGGCGCAATCGGTTTAGCCGGCATTACTTTCACAACTGCGCGTTTTCTGGTCATAGGATTCCCGGCGGATTAAAAACCGCCAATTTCACAGATGTTACGTTCTGTCTCCCAGATGCGGATTTTTTCCAGCGTCGGTTGCCCACCCGGAAACACCCCTTCCCAGGCCGCACGCAGTCGACGGTCCACCTCAGCCGTCAGGTTCTCCGTGGTCGGCACAGCCTCGCGGAACGCCGCAACCTCTTCATTTAAATTGCGATATCGCAGCGGCTCCAGCACCTCCCGCTCCGCCAGCGCATCCAGCTCCGCCAGATCCACAGCCCGCCCCGTTACCCCATCTATCGGTCCGGCCACCGTGATTTCCACCTCATAATTATGCCCGTGCCCGTGCGGATTATTGCATTTTCCGAAAATGGCTTTATTCTCGGCATCGCTGAGTCCACGCGCATGCAGACGATGCGCCGCGAAGAACCCGTACTTTCGCGATAAATACACCATCCCGCCTTGTTCCATTAAAGCCCGCCCCGGTATTCCACAAACAGCTCGTTCGTCTCATGCACGCGAACTGACCACAGCCGCGCCCGCCCCGTCGCGTCAATGTGCCCGTCAATCCGCCGCCAGATGTCGATTGCGATATTCTCCACCGTTGGCACCACCGTCTCAAACGCCGCCACCTCGCGGTTCAGCAGCCTGTGATCATACACCGAAAGCACCCGCTCTTCCAGCACGTCTTTCAGCTTTTTCAGATCCAGGATCATCCCCGTCACCGGGTCTGGCTCGCCCTCAATCGCCACTTCCACCACGTAATTGTGCCCGTGGCTCAGCGGATTTGCCGCTGCCCCATACACCCGCTCATTCTCCGCGTCCGAAAGCTTCGGCGACCGGCAGATATGCGATGCGGAAAATTCAACCTTCTTGGAAATGATCATGATTTGGGGCTGGCGCAGCCGATCCAATAGAATTATAGTGGACACTCCAATGAAAGCCGACCGAATCCTCCACGTGGCGCTCGCTCTCATGCTCTGCGCCTTCTGCTTCTCGCTCTATAAACAGCTTCACGAAACCATCGTGAACGCCGGAGACACCGCCCCCGATTTCACTATCACCACCGATTCCGGCCAGAAAGTCATCCAAGGGCTTGGACGCGAGCGGGGAAACGCGGCACGTCGGGCGCTCCATCCAATAGGCGATAGTCCGGCCCGTCACGCCGATATCTCGGGCGACGGATTCGAGGCGGACGTCGTTCCGGT
>CAIKAS010000033.1 GCA_903825445.1 uncultured Acidobacteriia bacterium | reverse complement strand
GTCCTGTCTTAACCTGCCTTATGCCTTTTCTTATCCGCGTTCATCTGCGTTCATCTGCGGCTAAGGTGTTGACTTTTTCACTGAATAGTCAAAGCGTACTTCCCGCCGCCGCTGTAATAAGGAGATATCTGTACCTGATACGTAGCGCCCGGCGTGCTCTCGAACTGATAGTGGACGTTAGCGGCCACGGGGCCGTTCGCTCCGGAGCCTACGGGGGCCTTATCCGCGTTCGTGACCGCCATCGATATTCCCAGCGTGGTGGATTTGTTCTCGACAAAGATCGTCGTTTTGGCGCCACGCGCATGGAACCGGTAGAAGTCCGTGTCCGCGCCGTCCATGATATTTGCCTCTATCGCGCTCCCTGTGGAGATATCCCGGGCAGTCAGTATGGTGTCGTTGGGCTCGAACGCGTCAAAACTGTGGGTCGGTTCCACTCTCAGGGTATAGGCGCCGCCTCCGGTGTAGTAAGGCGTCAACTGCAGGTAGTAGATGGCGCCTGGAGTCGCCGGAAATTCGTAGTTGACGTCGGCGGCGGCCGCGCCGTTAATTCCGCCGTTAGGCGCCTTCGCGGCGTCCTTCACAAGAAGCGAGAGCCCCAGGCTGGTGGAACGATTCTGCAGGTGGACACGCAGGATATCGCGGGGGCCGTTGGGAGCCGTGAATTTGAAGCAGTCCGTGCCGCCATCGGGCAGCGTTACGGCAATGTCCGTCTGGAGAGGGATTTCGGCTGCCGTCAGCAGGGTGTTGTTGCCGCTGAGATTCGAGAGGAATTGCCTGCCTTGCGAGACCTGTTGGTTCGTGGGGTCCAGCGCCGCCGCCTGGGTGTAAGCCGCCTGCGCCGCATTCGACTTGCCCGATGTTGCAAGCGCATGTCCCAGGTTCGTAAGGACGGACGGCACCGGCGCAGTAACGGCCGCCGCCTGCAGGAGCGGAATACCGTCTTCATAACGTTTTTGTTTGAAAAGCTGGAGGGCCTGGTCGATCTGTTGTGCAACTTCGGGCGGCAGTGCTTTGCCGTTTTTCTCCTGATACTCGCGCTCGATGACGGTGACGGGCTGGAAGTTCAGATCGTGCGAATCATGGCTGATGGTGACGCCCGGCGAATCGCTTTTCAGAAAGGAAGGGACGATTGCAATGATCGCGACCAGAACAGGGACGGCCACGGCGGCGAGCCACCAGTATTTTTTTGCGGGGTCGGCCGAACTCATGAGCCGTATAATAACGCCGCAGCGTACCGCGTGCAAGGTTTGTGCTGCGTCTTTCTGCGAGACATCTGCGATCTCTGCGTGAAACCTTTAACGATTCATCCCATGGTATATTTATACATAGCACTGCATATTTAATCATATGAAATACTCCGTTGGTATTGTTGGCTTTAGCGGTTACAGCGGCGCCGAAGCCGTCCGCATCCTCTCGCATCACCCGAATTATGAGCCGGTCCTGCTCTCTCATCGCGCCGATGTCGATGGCTCAAAGCTCGTCCGCAAGCCCACCATCCGCTACGCCGCCGCCAACGCGAGTTCCGTTGCATCTGAGGGCTTAGCCGCCGTCCTGCTGGCCACGCCGCACGACGTTTCCATGGAACTGGCCCCCCAGTTCCTCGCCGCCGGAGCCACGGTCATCGACCTCAGCGCCGCCTTCCGCCTCCCCACGCCCGAACAGTATCTCCACTGGTATAAAGAGCCCCAAACTGCCCCCGATCTGCTGCCCGGCGCCGTCTACTCCATCCCGGAATTTCATCGGGCGAAAGCGCGTGGAGCCAAACTGATCGCCAATCCCGGCTGCTACCCCACCGCCGCCAATCTCGCCATCCGACCCCTGATCGAAGCGGGCATCATTGATCGCAAAGCTGGCATTGTTTGCGACGCCAAGAGCGGTGTCAGCGGTGCGGGCCGCAAAGCCACGCTCAAAAACAGCTTCTGTGAAGTGACGGAAAACTTCTCGGCGTATTCGATCCTCAAACATCGCCACGTGCCGGAAGTGCTGATGGTCAGCGGAGTCGAGGAGTCTGAATTCAGCTTCACCGCCCAGCTGATCCCCATTGAGCGCGGCATTCTGGAGACGATTTACTTCCGCCTCGCCAAGCCCATGACCTCCGCCGAGATCATTGCGGAGATCTATCAGAAGCACTACGCCTCGGAGCCGTTTGTGCGTCTGCATGAGGCGGGGAATGTGCCCGATCTTCACTCCGTCGCGCACACCAACTTCTGTGACATCGGCGTAGTTTCCGACCCCGGGTCCGGCCGCTGCGTAGTAGTCAGCGCGATTGACAATCTGGGTAAGGGCGCGGCTGGCCAGGCGATTCAGAATCTGAATCTGGCGCTGGGCATCGAAGAAACAACAGGTCTACTCTAATGGGCTCATCCGAAACTCCCTCAATCATTCGAAACGCCATGCGTCATTCGAAACTTCATTCACCATCCGAAACTCCCTCGAGCGTTCGAAACACCACGCGTCATTCGAAACTTTCATACCGAGCCGTGACAGTAAGGGAGCGGCACTCAACAGCCCAAACCGAATACTGCGCCGAAATCAACTAACATGAAAGCTCTAATAAAAATCGGCGGCAGCCTCCTGGACGACGCAACCTCCCGTCACGATCTGGCGCGCCAAATCGCAGCCCTTTCAACATCTGGCGCCCACGTAACAGTAGTCCACGGCGGCGGTAAACAAATGACGCGTTTCCTCGAAGAGCGCGGCATAAAAAGTACCTTCGTGCGAGGTCTCCGAGTCACCACCGATGAAACCATCGACGCCGTTCTCAAAGTGTTAGCCGGCACCGTCAATACCCAACTAGTCGCAGCCCTGGGAGCCGCGGGTGCGCGCGCCGTCGGCCTCACAGGCATCGAT
>CAIKAS010000032.1 GCA_903825445.1 uncultured Acidobacteriia bacterium | reverse complement strand
GTTTAGTTTCCGGGGAGCAGGTCACAGGTATTCTTCCAGACTCAGTTGGAAGGGGCAGTAATCCCTCAACATCTCGTCCGTAGATTATTTCTGCCGCAAAAAAAATGAGAAGTTCTTCGCACCTCGACACTATATTGACAAGCAGTCGAGACTCCAAATCGGAACGGCGGTACTTCTCGCCATTTTGAACGCCGCCGTTCCGGCGCCCCTCAACAACATGAAATTGTGGTTGAAAAGTTCACTTGGCTCCCGCCCTAAGTCAGACAACGTCGATCCAGACTGCAATGCGGCATGCGACCGCGCGGGCAAAGATAGCGGCAGTGCATTTTGATAGCGGCTTCGAGATGAATATTGCGCTATGGTTCTAGCTTGATGACGATCTTGCCCCCAGGTCCAACGTAGGTGAGTTCGAGCGAACGGACCTTCGAGTCAGCCCCCTGCACTTGAAGAAGATCAGTCCGGCCACGGGAAGTGGCCTTTCCCCTTCAGGGAGCGCTGCATTTCTGACTTGTTCACTCATCGAGTGCTCTTCTGCGGCCGGGACGTGAAACTCCGCAGGCCAATCGATGGGGGCACTTTCACCCTGCCGCCTTGGAGCGGGCCCTTGCGCCTGAGCTTTTGGGCTGGACCAACTCGGTTCTCTCAGTGATCTGAACACCGAGGCAAACGGTGCAACCGGGAGCTTTTCCTTGTCACTGTTGAACGACAGCGAGAAATCTGAAGCAGAGACTGTCAGATGCTGATTCGTGTATCCGAACAACGCAACTTCAGCCACCACGAAGTCCTCGGTAACGAGGAGAGCCTCGGGCATCGGGACCGAGTGGCGATGGTACTCCCCCGCGATAGAAATAGAATTCCCTCGACCGTGTGACAAATACTCCAGTGGACTGGCTCTCACTGGGAAACCCTTGATAATCCCGGTGTCCAGCGATTTTGCGGGAGTCCGGCTTAGAGGCTAATGAGCAGCCGGGGATGCAGGTGAAGGGTTCTTCAGAGTGGCAACAGGGGCGTGCACCGTCGTCTGAGACTGCGGAGAAATACGAACGGTGACTTTTGCGGGAGCATCGATAGCCAGTGCCGTGGTGATGGTCCCGTTCGCAAAAATTTCTCGGACCATGCCAGAACGCGAATCGGAGATCCAGAGGTTCCCGGCGGCGTCGACGTTGATTTCGTTTCCGGCGCTGGTCAACAGGGGAACGCGGCGATGCCACGAATGACAGTTGGGCTGCCGACGCGGGCCCACCGTCTCCCTCATAGCCCGATGATCCTGTGCCTGCGATCGTAGTGATCATACCGCCAGGCGTCACCTTCCGGACACGGTTGTTTCCTTCATCGATGATATATAAGTTACCGCTGGGGTCCAGCGCGATGCCCGTCGCGTAGCTGAGCTGGGCCTCCTTTGCGGGGCCTCCATCCCCGGAAAACCCAGGGCAACCCGTGCCGGCTACCGTGGTTATGCCCGTAGCTGAAAACTTCCGGACCCGGTGTCCGTTCTGTTCCGCTAAGAATAAGTCCCCTGACGCATCTTCGGCAACACCAGAGATTGTGAAGGAGAGTCCGGTTGGCCCCGTTTCGGCTACACATTGGGCCGTGGCAGAAACGGGTTGAGAGGTGGGCTGAGCCAGGACGGAGCCAACAAGCAGCCAGAATTGCGCAACTACAACAAATACTGATCTAGACCGTGTTTTGATCGACATAATTCCCTCGCCAGCTTCCAATTGGGAACGCGTACTGGACTCTTTCACTGACTGTATCGGCGGGATCGCCAAGAAACATCACATCGGAGCAATCGTGCGAATGGCCCGTCCAGCCGAACTCTCCGGAACCCTGCGAGAATCGCTGCGGGTCCCAAGGATACTCGCATTCATTAGAAGAAACTGTCTATAAAGTCTGCGCCGGTACCGTCCGATAGAGTTTCTGAATGCGGACAGGTTGGCTGGAGAGTCACGGAGACGCAAATGGCCATATGACGAATACAAAGAGCATTTCCAGGCGCATATTATCCGCAATCTTATCTGCAGTTGTGACAGCCGCGTTTCTGTTGGCGTACACCTCAGGGCAGGTATTCGGGCAGACACAGGTGGATCTGAGGACGCAATCGAAATCGATTGACTTCTCAGGTGCCCTTTCTACAAAACCATTTTCTTCTGGGCCGATGTTGCCTGCTACTTGCAACGTCGGCCAAATGTATTTCCTGACAACGGCTACTGGGGGCCAGAACACGTACGGATGCACTGCCTCCAACGCCTGGTCACTGCAAAGCGGTGGTGGCGGCTTGCCTAATCCGACCACGATTGAGAACTCTGGCACCATCGTGGGCGCCCGCCCAATTCTGAATCTGTCCTCTGGACCCGGTGAATTTTGGTCAATAAGCGACACGGGCCAGGCAATCTCAGTGCAGTCGATGCTCGATACCTCATTGGCACAAACTCGCGCAGGGGACCAGTCGGGGATAAACCTCCTCTGTTCTTCAACCAGTACCGCCAACCCGGGGACTGCATATTTATGCGCACTGAGTCCGACGCTGGGCCAGTATTCAACAGGAATGGTACTCCGATGGATGCCCGATGTGAACGGGTTGGGGGGAGCGATGACGCTGAATGTCGACGCCCTCGGAGCCGTTCCCGTGACTCAAACTAATGGCGTATCCAATCCGAGTGCGTCGGACATTGCCGCTGGCCAAATGTACCAGCTCTGGTATGACGGCCGAGCGTTTCGCGAACTCGGTAGCGCGGGGACTGCGGGCGGTCAGGCGGGCCCGGTCGGTGCAACTGGCGCGCCTGGTACAGCCGGGCCAACCGGCCCCGCAGGAGCAACGGGCGCTGTAGGAACAACTGGCGCTGCAGGTCCTGTCGGGCCTGCGGGGGGCGGTAGCGGGTCGTCAGCCACCATCGCCACCGGCGGCTACTACTTTCCATTTGGGTTTCCTGTTGATAACGGTGGTACATCGTTCTACGCGGCGAAGACTCCGAAATTGTCAATGTTCATACCCAATATCGGAATGACGGTCTTATCGCTCGCATACAGCGTTACAGGCTCAACCGGCTGTAGTTCCAGCACGCCATGCGGCATTTCATTTGGGCTCTACAATGGGTCGGGAAATCTCATCGCGCAGCAGGCCTCCATAATTGCGACAAATGGACAGTTTCAGTTTTCGTTTGCAGCGCCGGTACCATTGACGGCGGGCGGTGTTTATTTCTTGGCGTGGGCAGTTGATAACGTCAACATAGGCCTCCAGGCAGCTGGCGGCGGAAGTTGGCTATTCTATGAACTGGCGAATTTCGGTACTACGGCGGCTGGTACGGCCAACAACTTAGCCACGGGCGCCGGGAGCACCCTGACCCTACCCCAAACTACGGGCGGCATCACACCGCAAAGTGGATACTGGGCAAGCGCACCGGTCGTCATCTTCCGGATGTAGAGGGGACTGGGTCACCTCAGAAAGCCAATCTTGCAGCATCGTTGCTGGACAGGTATTTGGAAGCATCCCATTTCTGAAAGGAGCGACGCAATCGTTCCATCCGCTCTTTCCAGCCATCCTGCGCACCATAAGCACCACCAAGACAATGTTCAAATGATTCACTCCGATCTAGGTGCCGGAAGAACTTCGCCCATCCAACGAATCCTAGGCACGTCGAAACGGCTGTTGCTGCAGAGAATAGATCCTCAAGTCCAGCTCGACTCCAATGAGAATCACCAATACTACTGAAATCAAATACCGTCTCGCAACGCTCAAGAAGGGGCAAAACCTCGCGATTAACCATCCGCGCACAGTCGTCATCGCATCTGAGCACGCTCACAATTTGACCACCGATCAGCGCAGGTGTTCTGCTCAAGCGGGTCGACGACCCACCGAGCCACGCTCCCGGAGCCGTCAAAAAAGCGTGCCGCACTGAGATGAGTTCGCTGCGTGCGCTGGGTCGGACGGCAAAAGAAAGAGCCGCCAGCGACCGCGCAAAGTGAACTTCGTTAGTGGGTTGACGCGCATCAGGCATCGGAGCGCGATATGCGAAGTCAATCTCCCCTTGTTCGGCAGGTGAACCCGTCGCTGAGGAGAGCCCGGCCGATGGCGGAGACGCCAAAGGAGAGCCTTCCACGCGATAACGTGAAACGACTGAAGTGTGTGACATTTGGTTATGTGTGCCGTATCGGCGCACCCGCACGTTTCGTTGAGCGCTCACCTAAAACTAAAGCGCCACCACCCTTTGTCCGATAAACAATACAAGACAGGCAGAGTCGCGAAGGCGGTAGGTGTTACACAAGACCTGACCTCTGTGACCCAGACCGGGCAATGTGAGATGAGGACATCAATATGAAGAGACCACTTGTATATGGAATTGTGTTGGGAAGTCTGTTCTGCGGAGCATGCGACCTCCAGAAACTCCCGGCTGACATCGCCGCAGCGGTGAGTATGTTTCAGCAGAATAAGACTGTCGTAGAGGCCTTAGCAGCTGACGTAAAACGTGGTTTTTCCCCGGACACCCAGCAATACCAGGCAGCGCAGAGTGCGTACTATTCGGCGAGAAGGTCATATAACGCATATTTGGGTCAATTCAATCTGGCGGCAACGACGGATGATCGTAGTATCACGCCGGACCCCACTCCCGAAGAGGCCCGCGAAACGATGACCGCATTCGTTCGAAGCGCGTCAGCGAGCCTGGCCCCAAGTGACCGTGGACTGCCGTCTCTTATTGCTTTCGCGGCACTTCCGGCAATACATAAACTGTTGTCTGGCGTTCCGAAGAAGAATCGGCCAGAGTTGGTACGGTCATTCACAACTAAGGTGGAGTGGCGAGCGTGGGATCAGATCCCCACTGAAGAAGATGAAATTGCTTCCCAGCCCAAGAAACACAGGGCAGCGAAAGACAAGAGCAAGTAGGCGGGAGACATAATATGCCAATTCCCACCAGTATTCGACGGCAGCTGTTTATCGCGTTTCTGCTCGGCAAATTAATGTACGCCCAAGGGACTGACGGTCCACCAATTGAAGAGCACCCCACCCTTGTTGAGCACGGAACGACCGCGACCCTTTCCTTGTCCCGGTTGCCGGGCGATGCCTACCGAATTCGGTGCTTCGTAAATGGCCTCGAACGCTCTCTGGGCACTGACTTCAAAGTGAATGGACAAGTCCTAACGTTCGCCGCCGCTAGGGTACCCACAAGCAAGGACCTAATCACGGTGTTCTACACAACTGCAAATGCGCCCGTGGCAGGTGCCGAATTGGGACGGAGCGTTGCTAACCCGCTGGCACAGACGGACGCGGAAGCAAAAGCGATCCTCGACCAGGTGGATTTGTTGCTCGTCCAGATGGCACCGGCGACTTGGGGCGCCCCGCCCAAGAGCGACTCAGTTGGTACAGAGTCGCCGCAGTCAGCGTCACGAGGCGCAGCAACATTCGCCAAAAACTATAAAATGGCCCCCGAAACCACGGCAGAGGCGGATGAGGCGAGCAATATCCCGAGGTCCGTAGGTCTGCTGAGAGAAACGCTGAGCGACCAAAAGAGCGGACAATCAGCGTTGAAAGTATCCGCGCCGCGGCGACGGGCAACGAAGAAGACGTCAACTGGTGAGGACGGACAAGGGGAAGAATCTCAGTCCATTAAGGCACTGAGGAACCTGATCCAACAACAGACTTCTCCTGGCCCGACGATGCAGAACGAAAACCTGGACAGATGAGGTCCACAAATGTCAAACGTAAACACTAAACTGACTGCGATAATGATCGGACTGTCGGCGTTCGCCTGCTACGCGCAGTCGCCACCTGTAATCAATCCACCGAGTCCTCCGCCCGCTTCGTCAGGGCACAGGGTCGCGCTTGTAATCGGCAACGACGCTTACCCGCAACAACCCCTCTCAAACGCAGTAAACGATGCGAAGGCGATGGCGGTTGGGCTGTCGGACGCTGGATATATGGTCACGACCGCTTTGAATACTTCGCTGTCAGAGCTGAATTCACAGTTCGAAGTCTTCGTCAACGGGCTGAACAGTGGCGATATTGCGCTCGTATACTACGCGGGACACGGTTTTCAAATCGACGGGGAGAACTATCTGGTC
>CAIKAS010000031.1 GCA_903825445.1 uncultured Acidobacteriia bacterium | reverse complement strand
CGGAATCGTCAATCTGAGTACCGTTGGCGCGCTTAAGAATCCGAACACGTACGGAAATCTGACGACGCAGTGGCGGTTCATAGACTTCGAAGTAGAAGTAGCCGGGTTCGTTGGCGAGGAACCGGTTCGTGCCAGTTGGAATCACTTCCATACCTTTCGATACCAGCGGGCGCACACGTTCCAGCAACAGATCATCGGTGCCGGACAGCTGACCGGCCAACGGATGCGAATCGTGGCTCAGAGCAAGGGCACTTGCCGAAAGAGTCTTGCCGTCCCAGGGGTCGATGTTCAGGGGCAACTCAATCTTGCCGAAGCCCGCAGCTCCCGCACCCACAGCTAAGCGGAAGGTGTATTGCCCCGGCACGATTTCGAATTGATTGGAATAGTGGTAGGGAGCCTTCAGGAAGGCATCCACCTGCCGCTGGTCGTCGAAATCCAGCGTCACCGTATCGCTGAGGCGGGCGGCGACGGAACCATCGGGTTTATATGCGGCGCCGACCAGATCAAATTCGCCATGCAGCTTGTCTTTGTCCTTGTGGAACTTTACCGCGGATGGAATAACGTCCAGGGCGACGTGCACCCGCGCCACATTAGGCCCCGAATAGAACCACGGGATCTGCAGGTTCACTGCCATGTTTCCAGCGTCCCGGCCCGCTGCTCGTGTTTCGAGATCCTTGCCGGCCGCTTTGCCTGACAGAGGGTCCGCCGGTTTTGAAGTGCAGTAACCCTTGCGAGCGCGGACATCGAGTCCGCTGCGATCCACCTTTACCCGAAGCGTATGACAGGCGCCTTCGGGCGATTCCACTGCGGGCGTGTAGCCGAGCAGATAGTATTCGTCCTGCTCCTGGGCGATGGCGCCCAATTCTTCGGGCAGATTGTTCGCGGTTCCGAGCATAAGCCCGCCGGTGCCATCGACCAGCTCGCGCAATACGTCCTGATTAGGCGCCGCGGTATTGATCCGGGCACCAGACGCATCCACGTTCTCCGGACTGGCCGATGCACCGGGAACGATCCGCTGGAAACCGAAGACCGTATTTTGAGAGTTTTCGATATCCGGCGCGGGTACGATTGCGCGAAGCAACGCAGCCAACGCGCCGCCCCCGTTCTTCTTGCCGGGCGCATTGAGTTCTCCAATCAGTCCGCGGCCATTGACTCCATACACGGCAACATTGGCCTTATTGCAGTCCGTGATCGTCTGAGCAATGTCCTTATCAATGTCATTGGCTGTCGGCGTACCGCCGCTGAAGAGCACGAGCGCTTTTCGTCCGCGAATATCCACGAGCGAACCAGCGATCTTACGCAACGATTCCAGCATGCTGCGGTAACCGGAGGGGTCAACGGTTGGAAGGTTTCCGGGGGCACCGCCCCGGCCGGCGCGTGTCGGTACCTGAGGGGCAGCGGCCGCCGACGTGGAAAAATTCTGCAAAACACTCAAGGCATACTTCAGACGAGCGGCATCCGGTGTGAAGTTCTGGAGGATCTGTGTCTCGCCGCCGTGCGCGACAACGGCCATGTATCGATCCGGGCTGGCAAACGTGTCGACGAACCGGGTTGCATCATTTTTGACAGAAAGCAATGTTGTCTGGCCCAGCGTGGCCGTGTCGAAGAACAAAACGATGTAATGCCTCTTCGAGCGCTCAGGCGACAGTCCGGTGCTTTCGAGGGAAAAGCTGCTAATCTTCTGTTCCTTGCCATCTTCCCAGATGCGAAAGTCTTTCTGCGTCAGATCCCGCGCGAACTTGTTCTTCCGGTCAACCGCAACAGCATCCACCAGAACGACCCGGGTTTCGGCGCGGATGAAGGTTTCCTGGCCGCCCACTCCCTGCGCGTGAAGCGCATGTACCACCGGACCGACCGCGATTGCCGCGGCGCATAAAACAAGGCTTCGTGACAGACGATCCAGCATATTCCTATTCTTCCACCGCGGCGTGTTCACTTCGGTGTCTCTTCGAACGTGATTGTCGCATCGGCTGTGTAGCGCTTGTAATTCTGGAAATCGGTTACGTTTTTGCTGCAGGCGGTTCCGGCGCGCTCACAATAGAGGGCTTCGGAATGCGCAGGCAGCAAAAACTTTGCATCGCCGATGTTCACGAAGTTATACTCAATCGCGGATTCGACCATTTTCAGGGGAAATGACGCCGGCAGTTCGCGCGCCGCCATCTCGATTCTGAGGACGCGAGATGTTTCCTTATCGATCCAGATCGCTCCACCATAGGCAGGCGCGTAGTCTGTGGTTCCGGCGAAGAGTTTCCAGCTTGAATGTGAGTGGTCGATGGCGAAATCGTAGCGCCAGGCTGGACGTTTCATGATGGTTACCGCACGCTGATTGGTAAACAGAGCAGCGCTTGCCGGTGAAAAGATAGCCCACAGCGTGGTGGAAAACTCGCCTTCCGACCACGTGCCCGACCGATCCGGATTGGCGTCCGGTGTGCCATTCACCCGGAGGTTCGTGTAAGTCTCTTTCCCGTTTTCGGTCACGATTTCGGCAGTCACGGTATCGAAAGGGCAGAGTTCCGGTGTCGCCCTCAGGGTATCCAGATTGCAGGGCTTTGACCGCGTGCGGCTGTCCAACGACGACGCGGCACCGGTCTGGTAGCGTTTTGTGGCCCTTTTCACGACGTATCGGGGCAACGAATCGGTAAACGCGGACGCAGCTTTCCGTGCGGCGGCGATGACAGGATCGGGTGTGTCCGCCGCAGCAAACCCGGCCGTTGCGCACGCGACCAGCGCGATGCAGATTTTGGAGGTCGTCACGGAATATCCACCTGGCTGCTCTGTGCAGCCATCAACTGGCCCTCCGTGTCGCGGACGACCATGCGAACTACGTATCGCCCGGGATGGACGGTGAAGTCGCTCTTCACGCCCATGCCCGACGAGAGGCGCTTTTCCAATGTTTCGTCCAGCAACTTCAGCGTGATCACCTTTTGGATGCCGTTGACGAAATTTCCATCGCTATCGAACAGGCCGGTGTCCACGGTCAGGCCATCCAGATTGCGGCCGCCTTCTTTGCGAGAGTCCAGTTTCTTCGCATCCACTGTGGTGATGGCGGAAAGCGTTGCATCACCGTTCTCCAACTTGAAGTAGCGGGTGTGCAGCGCGGCAGGCAGATCGTGAATCTCGTCGCGGGAGAAAAAGGCCTCTTCCACCTGCTGCTTCGCCTGGTCCTTTGGATCGGCAGCGGATTTGGGAGCGTAGTAACCCTTGCGAACCTGCAGATCGGTTCCCTTTGCGCTGGCCACGTTATTCAGTGAGACCTTTAGCGTGTGGTAGCGGCCATCGGACTTCAGTTCCTGCGGCGTGAAGCCGAGAACGTAGGCATATTCCGGGGCTGCGGCAGTCACCGCCAGGCCTTCGTCCATATCGTTGGTGCCCTTGTAAAACTTTCCACCGGTGCCGGCGGCAAGTTCGTCCATCACGTTGGACACAGCCAGGGTCTCCGAGGTCTTGTACCCAGCCTTTTTCGTTATCAGAGTGGGGCTCGGATTGCCTCTCTCGCTGGCATCGCCGCCCGGGATCATGGTGTAAAGACCGCGTGCGTCCAGCGCTCCGATGACTACATTCGACCTGATTGAGCGCTCAATCAACGCAGTTTCCTCTTCGAGCCTGTCGCTCAGAACCAGAAATCCGGGAGAGATCAGTACTATGCTGCGCTGTCCCCGCATGGACGCCATCTTAGCGACAACCAAGCGCAGGTTATCGAGAGTCCATAAGGTTTCCCGGTCGCCCTGAAAAACCGCGTCTCGGGCCGCATTTTGCGCCATCATTGTCAACACCTTGCCAGTCACTCCGGGAGAGCACTGGGCTGCGTCGCTAACAGCCATTGCCAGAGCGTCCGCATTGTTGTTGTTATAGATCAGGTCGCCCGTGTAGTAAGTCATGGGCGGGCAAGTTCGATCCAGCATTGCCTTGGTGGCGGCAGCCTGTCCGGTACTCAGGGCATCAAGGGCGGTATGCAGTTTCTCGCGGTCTCCCGTAAAATCCGTCATGTGCTGGCCGGACGTGGTGTAAATTGCCACGCGATCCAACTCATGCTGCGATTTGTCAATCTGGCGCCTTGCCGCGTCACGCGTGTAATTCAGTTCGGCCGGACTCATGTGGAGATCGTCGAAGAGGTACGCGAGGAAGCGGTCAGGTTCACCAGTCGGTGCAGCGTTGGCCGGGGTCTTTCCGGTGACAGGACTGTTGTTCATTTGAACTGTCGTCGGGACAACCGGATTATCGGAGTTCCGGGTCAGTCTCTCTACGGTGAACTTCGAAATGACCTGCGGCTTGCCGTTATCGAAGAGCCGGAAATCGTCTCTCCCCAGACTGCCAATCGAATGCCCCTTATGGTCGCGTGCAACCACCGTAACCAGAACCAGATTCGTGCCGGTACTGAATGTGACAGGCGCTCCCGGCGGGGCGACTTTCGCGCTTTGGCCCGCCAGCGAAGATGAGCCCAACAGGGTGGCACAAAGTAACGGCACCAGGTTACGGCGACAAAGGCCCATAAGTGCTAGTCTAGTCGAGTTTTTGACTGGGCGGGCCCCAATTGGGTGGACATAAGTTGCTCGTGCGCCTGCGGTTAAGGTATCTCCACCAGACTGCTTTGCGCCGCCATCAACTGGCCTTCCGTGTCGCGTACGACCATGCGAACCACGTAGCGGCCGGGATGGACGGTGAAGTCGCTTTTCACTCCCATGCCTGAGGCGAGGCGCTTTTCGAGAGTCTCGTCCAGTAACTTCAGCGTAATCGTTTTTTCGACTCCATTGACGAAATTCCCGTCGCTGTCGAAGAGACCGGTGTCCACAGTCAGGTCGTCCAGGTTGCGTCCGTTTTCCTTGCGAAACGACAATTTCTTTGCGTCCACTGTAGTGATGGCCGAAAGATCGGCATCGCCGTTGCTTAGTTTGAAATAGCGCGTCTGCAAGGCAGCCGGAAGATCGTGAATCTCGTCGCGAGAAAAGAAAGTCTCTTCCATCTGCTGTTTGGCCTGCTGGGTAGGATCGGCGGAGTATTTGGCCGCGAAATAGCCCTTACGAACCTGCAGGTTCATACCCTTGACGACGGGCAGGGTCACCTTCAGGTTGTGGTAAGTGCCATCCAGTTTCAGGCTGGAAGGCGTAAAGCCGAGAATGTAGAGCACTTCCGGCACTGCGGCGGTGCGGGCGAGGCCTTCGTCCATGTCGTTATTGCCTTTGAAAAACACACCGCCGGTGCCAGCGGCCAGTTCGGACATGATGTTAGTCTCTTCGAGTCTGGCTGCTCTCTCCAGCGACGCCTTCGATGACACGCCGCTAATATTTTCGGTCTTCGTGCTGGCATCGCCGCCCGGGATTTGTGTGTAGAGACCGCGAGCGTCCAGAGCGCCGATCACAACGCCGGCCTTGATAGCGCGCTCTATCAGCGCCGTCTCCTCTTCCAGACGATCGCTTGGCACCAGGAATCCGGAAGATACCAGCACAATACTGCGTTGCCCCGGCATCGAGGCCATTTTTCGAATGACAGTGCGAAATGCGTCGAATGCCCATTCTGTATCGCGGTCGCCGGCGTCGAGCGCCATTTGCGCGGCGATGCGCACCTGGTGCTGTGCGAGATCGGTTTTCGAAAGATCGACCGACTGGCAAGTTGGCGGGTAACTGGGGGGCTGCGGCACGATGCATGTGGGATAAGTCTCGGCCTGCAGATTCGCGCAGGCGATGACGTCCTGCATGGCGACGATCCACGCGGTCTGGTCATTCCGATTGATGATCTGGTCGGCCATATAGTGGGTCATCGGCGGACAAGAATTCTGCTGCATCGTCTTTGAGGCTGTTGCCTGGCCTACGTTGAGTGCACCGAGTATGGCATGGAGTTTCTCGCTGTCATTTGTGAAATCCTGCATCTGGCGACCCGAGGTGGTATAGATGGCGACGCGGTCAGAGGTGTGCGGCGATGCGTCGATCTGGCGTCTGGCCGCATCGCGGGTATACACGAGGTCGGAGGCGCCCATGTGCAGGTCGTCGAACAGGTAGGCGGTGAAACGATCCGGAATGCCATCGGATTCGAGAGGGGCTGGAGATTCACTGGTGGTGGGTTTGGTGTCTTTGGTGTCCTTCGTGTGAGCAGTGGTGGAATCGGTCGGCTTCACCAGCGTCTCGACAGTGAACTTCGAGATCACCTGGAGTTTGCCGTTATCGGAGAGCTGGAAATCATCGCGGCCGAGATTGCTCACGGCGTGACCTTTTGCGTCGCGGACGACAACGGGGACCATGACAAGATTGCTGGTTGATTTGAAGGTTACCGGGGCTTCTTTGGAGGTGACCTCGGCGGTCTGTGCGCAGAGATACGACGCGCCGAACAATAGCATGAGCGGCGCGGCGATGAATCGGCTACGCATAACTGGACCCGCCGCCGCGGCCTTTACTGCCACGCTCGGCTTCTATACGCTGCTGGTAACCGCTCTCACGGAAGGCGGCCATGGGCTGCGGTGGAAGGCCACGCGCTATCCGCCACTCTTCGATTACCGGTCGCACGTCTGTGGCGAAGGCATCTTTCAAGCAGGTTTCGGCGTCCACCAGTGCGCAGGTCATCTGGGTGGCTGCCAGCTTTTCGTGATCTACGATGGCGGCCTTCGCGAATAGTTCCTGCGCGGTGGTGACGGTCTGGATCATGGCTTCGATCTTGGGCTTCAGGTTGTGGCTTTGATCCACCATATAGGCGATGTCGGCGGGCTTGCCGGTCTCAAATTCAAAGAGCACGATTTCGTGGAAGATACGGAAGACCTGGTACGGGTCGATAGAGCCGAGGGTCAGATCGTCATCGGCATAGCGGCGATCGTTGAAATGGAAACCTCCGAGCATGTTTGAATCGAGCAGCCAGGCGACGATTTGCTCGATGTTCTGCGCGGAGTAGTGATGGCCGGTATCGACCAACACTTTCGCCTGCGGGCCAGCGGCGCGCGCCAGTTCGAGCGCCATGCCCCAATCCGCGATGTCCGTGTGATAGAAAGCGGGTTCGAAGGGCTTATATTCGACGAGCAGGCGCTGATCGTTCTTAAGGGCGGCGTGGGCGCTGCGTAATCCGTCTTCGAACCACGCTTTGCGATGACGGATGTTCTGGGTGCCGGGGTAGTTTGAGCCATCGGCGAACCAGAGGGAGATGTCGCGACTGTTCACGGTGGTGGCGATCGCGATGCTTTCCAGGATGTGTTGTGACGCAGTTTCGCGGATTTTTGGATCGGGGTTGCCGAGGGAACCGAATTTATAGATCTGGTCCTGAAAGAGATTGGGGTTGATGGAGCCTGCGCGGATACCGGTGCGGGCGGCGAGCTCGGTTACTTCGGCTGCGCTTCGCTCGCCTTTGAAATCCCAAAGCACGTGGAGGGCTAGAGTGGGGCATACGCCGGTGACTCGATTCACCTCGGCGGCATCGCTGAATTTCTCCTCGATGGTGGCTGCGGCTGCCGGTTGGTGGAATTTGCCGAAGCGCGTGCCTGTATCGGCGAAGCCCCACGACGGGAGTTCGATCCGGAAACTATCGAGCGCTTTCCATACTTGTTCGGTTTGCTGACTGGTCATTTGGGCCAATTAAATTATAGTCGGCGAGAGCAAAGGCCGGTTCACGCAAAGACGCAATGGCTACGCAAAGACGCAAATAAAAACATGATGCGGGCGTGCCTGGGGAGGGATATAGTATACGCATGATCAATCGACGCGATTTCGTGAAGTCGGCAGCGGCGTTTGGGATGAGTGGCGCGGCTCTGGCTGCGCCCCCATCGACGGGGATGTATTTGGCTTTGAATTCGGCGCTGGTTGGCAGCAAGGTGCAGTGGCCGGAATTCGCCAGGCTCGCCGCGCGCGTGGGATATGGAGGTACGGACCTTAATCTGGGTGCAGCCATGAAGGAAGGGCTTGAGTCGACACGAAGCCTGTTTGCAGAACTGAAGCTGCGCGTTTCGTTTTGCAGTCTGCCGACGAATGTTACCGGCACCGCCGAAGTCTATCAGCGCGGGATGACGACACTGGAAGAACAGGCGAAATTTGCATCCGGCGTTGGGTGCGGCCGCATGATGATGGTGCTGCCAACCAGCAGTGCTACTCCCGCGGACGAGTTGCGCAAGATGCTGCGGGAGCGGCT
>CAIKAS010000030.1 GCA_903825445.1 uncultured Acidobacteriia bacterium | reverse complement strand
CTATCGACAGTCATTTTACCGCCGTGCCCATCCACGATCTTCGCTACGATGGCCAGGCCCAGGCCAACTCCGGTCTGCTTAGTTGTCATGAATGGGTTGAAAATTGTTTCGATCTTATCGGGTGGTATGCCGCAGCCGCGGTCGACGACGTCAATTTCGACCGCGTCGTCCAGCAGACGTGTGATAACGGTTATGGGTTCCCCTGCCTTCGATGCCTGCGCGGCGTTGCTCAGCAGATTGATGAAGACCTGCTCCATCAGGGTCGGGTCGATCGCGATGCGCGGCACGTCGGGCGAATAGTCACGGACGATGGGAACGCCCGCGTGCAGGGCCGCCCGGTCGACGATCCCGGAAATATCCGCTATCTCCGGCTGCGGCTCGAGGGGCCGGGCGAAATCAAGAAAACGCGTGACGAGCAGGTTGGTACGGTCGACTTCTGAGCTGATGATCTCGCCCAGTTCATGCGCGATGGGATCGCGCCCACTGGAACTGCGCGCGAGCAGATCCGCAGAGCCCTTGATACTGGCGAGAGGGTTACGCAGTTCGTGCGCGAGCCCGGCGGTGAGCTGGCCCAGTGCTGCAAGGCGCTCGGCACGGCGCACCGCAGCCTCGGCCGCGAGCAGGCTTTCGTTGGCCGCGGCGAGTTTCTCGGCTGTCGCCTTGTTGCGGGCGGATTCCGAGCGTACGGCGGCGCCAAGCGCGTTCACGAGTACAGCAGTCGCGGCCATTAAGAGACACCGGATGCCAACCTCATGCCACGACTCGGTCGTCATTACATACTCTTTCCAATCGACGAACAAAAGCAGCAACAGAGAGGCGGAAACGGCAGCGACGGAAGCGATTACCGCGGCGGCAACTCCCAAAGACGCGGCGGTTGAAACAACAGGCAACAGCAATATCGGATAGTATGGGCTGGCCAAATCTCCAGTTGCATGCATCAGGGTGAATCCCAGAGCCAGCTGTAGAAACACCGAAGTAATGCGACCGGCGGGTGTTCTCAGAAGCGGCACGCGCCCTTCGATCAGCTGGAGCAACGCGAGTCCGAGTACAAGCGCTTTCTGTGCCAGATCATGCGCAAACAAAATCAGGGCGCCGAACAGAATGGCCAGCAGCAGGTCGGAGTTCCGAACCGGAACCGAGTGATGGATAGGCAGCTCCCGCTGGCTGCGGGACTCCGCGTGCGCCTGAGAATCGGATTCCGTAGAAGGAGCCATACGCCTGGTACCCATTGTCGTCCTTACAGTGGCCGCGATGCCACCGGGGGTGACTGAAGCAGTATTTCAGAGCTACGGAACGGCTAACCGTCGGACCGACTGGCCGTACGAGGCCTGTAGCATCGCGGCGACTGTCTGTTTTGTTTCCGGATCCCGGAGCGATGGGTTGAGTTCCGCCAATGGCTCCAGCACGAAGCGCCTTTCGCGATACCTGGGATGCGGAATTACCAGCTCTTCAGTCTTCACGATGGCTTTCCCGTAGAGCAGGATGTCGATATCGATGGTGCGCGGCCCGTTCAGCACGGTGCGTTTGCGGCCGAGTTTGCGCTCAATCCGGCAAATACGTTGCAATAGCTGCAGAGGGAACAGCTCTGTCTCAAATTCGGCCACCTGATTCAGGAACCAGGGCTGCTCGCGCAGACCCATCGGTTCAGTCTCGTACAAGCCGCTGGCGCGAAGCAGTCGGAGATCGGGGGAATTCAGTTCATCCAGCGCGTGTCGCAGATTCGACTCGCGATCGCCAATGTTCGAGCCGAGGGCGAGGTAGACTAGTTTCGCTCCTGCCGGTGCCTTCAAAATAACTCCGGCTGGCGCTCCGCGCCGCCGAACCGTCGCGGCACTTTGAAGTAGTCGTATGCACGTTCCGTCGCCATGCGGCCTCGCGGCGAACGATGCAGAAAGCCGAGTTGAATCAGATATGGCTCGTAGACTTCTTCAATTGTTTCGGATTCCTCGCCAATCGACGCCGCAATTGTGTTCACGCCCACTGGGCCGCCGCCAAACTTTTCAAGCACGGTGCGCATGATCTTCTGGTCGATTTCGTCCAATCCGAAACGATCCACTTCCAGCATGTCGAGCGCCGTCATCGCGACTTCTTTTGTGACGTGACCTTTGGCGCGCACCTCGGCATAATCGCGAACGCGTCGCAACAGCCGGTTCGCAATACGAGGTGTGCCGCGTGCCCTGCGGGCGATTTCTTCCGCGCCCTCAAGATCCACAGGTGTTTCCAGCAAACGCGCCGAACGGACCACGATCGTCGTCAGATCCGCCACGTCGTAATGATTCAGCCGCAGTACTAATCCGAAACGACTGCGGAGGGGGGCGCTCACCAGACCCTGGCGTGTAGTCGCGCCAATGGCGGTGAACTTCTGCAACGGCATGGAGTGCGTGCGCGCGCCCGGACCGGTTCCGATCAGGATATCCAGATGGAAATCTTCGAGCGCCGAATAGAGCATCTCTTCCACGTCCGGCAGCAGACGGTGAATTTCATCGATGAAGAAGACCTGCCGCGGCTGGATGGTGCTGAGCAGACCGGAAAGATCGAGTTTCTTTTGCAGCACCGGTCCCGACGTCTGGTTGAAAGCGACTTCCAGTTCCTGCGCGATGATGGACGCCAGCGTCGTCTTGCCGAGGCCGGGCGGGCCGTAGAGGAGGACATGGTCCATCGCTTCACCACGTTTGCGCGCTGCTTCAATCGCGATCTGGAGGTTTTCCTTGAGGCGAGCCTGGCCCGTGAAATCAGCGAGCCGGCGCGGACGCAAACCAGCTTCAAACTGGAGTTCGTCTTCGAGCGACGATGCAGAAACCAGGCGATCCTTCGGCATCATCGCACCAACTCCAGCGATTTGCGGAACAGAGGTTCAAACTCCGCCGCCGTGCCCGCGGCTCGCGCCTTTCGCACGGCAGTTTCCGCCGCAGGCCGGGCGCATCCCAGATTCAGCAGTGCCGACATCACATCTTCTTCAATCGACGATAGCGAAGGCGCGGCCACAGCGGTGGCATCTTCGCCCACTGACGCAGGCAGTTTGTCGCGCAGTTCAAGTACCATGCGCTCGGCGGTTTTTCGGCCTACGCCTGGAATCCGCACCAATCGCTCAATTTCGCCGCGACGAATGCCGTTGATCAGGTCCTCAATAGCCATGCCGCTCAGCACTTTGATGGCGAGACCCGGTCCGATATTGCTCACTCCGATCAGTCGTTCGAACAGCGTCTTTTCATCCAGCGTGAGAAAGCCGTACAGCGCGAACATTTCCTCGCGAACGTGCGTGTGGATGCGCAGCACGGTCTGGCCACCGACATTGGGAAGTTTCGAAAAGGTGGAAACCGGGATGGTGACTTCGTAGCCGACTCCACCGGCGGAACTGCCAGCACCACCGCCCACCTCGACGATCACCTGATTCGGGTGTTTCTCAATCAGTGTTCCACGAAGCAGGGCAATCATTTTCGGCGAAAGGGGATAGCGTAAACATTGTACATGGCACGAAGACGATTCTTTGTGAATCAGGTCCGCAACAACTCCGCCGAAATCACCGGCGAGAGCGCCCAGCACCTCACCCGCGTCCTCCGTGTGGAGGTTGGGCAGACATTTGAAATCACGGATAACAATCGAGTTTGGCTGGCGACGGTGGAGAGCGCCCGTCGCGACCTTGTCCGGTTCGATGTGGCGCAGGAGATCGATCCAGGTCCGCCCGCGCCTCGTGTTACTTTGTATCTGGCGTTGATCAAGTTCGACCGCTTCGAGTGGGCTGTAGAGAAGGCCACGGAGTTGGGTGTAACGCGCATAGTGCCGGTGTCCGCCGTTCGCAGTGAGCGCGGATTGTTCGAAGGCGGCCAGAAGCGCTCGGAGCGCTGGCGGCGCATTGCGCAGGAAGCGAGCGAACAATCGCGGCGGTTGCGCGTGCCGGAAGTAGATGCCCCGGCGAAGATAAGCCGGGCCCTACTGTCCGACGATTCCTCCCATCGCTACTGGTGTGATGAGCGCCCCGGGGCGTCGCCGCTGGTGACGGTGTTCCAGCCACAGCCAGGCGATTCGACATCCATTCTGATCGGTCCAGAGGGTGGTTGGACGGACCCGGAACGAGAACAATTCGAGGTGGCCGGATGGCAAGGCGTTTCGCTTGGGCCGCTTGTCCTGCGAGCTGAGACGGCGGTTTGTGCGGCGTTGGCCGTGATTGCGCAACGGTGGCTGGCGGAACAGGGTGATCCTCACCGCCAGGCGTCTCCTGAGCTATCTCGTCGGTTGTCCCAGGACGCGCCGCTACAATCGAATCAGGCTTGATGCACACGACTTACGGCGGTCCCGTCGAATACGTGGCGGCGGTGCTGCTGGTACTCCAGATCATCATCGTCCTGCCATACCTGAAACGCCGGCGTGCGACTTGGCCGGTGCTGGCTTTCGTCACTGTCGCGACGGTGCTTGCGCTGCTCTGGTGCGCCACGGCGGCGGGTGTCGGGTTGACTCTGTTCGGAACACTTTACACGAACGATACCGTTCCCGCGGGATTTGCGACGGCGGCTGCGGCGATTGGATATTTCTGGATTCTGCTGTCCTCTTATGGCGTCGCGTTTCATGCTGTCGCGGGATTTCTGGCCGACAAATTCACGCCCGCGCACTCACCGGATCGCCGGAAATGGCTGGGTGCCGCGACTGCCGTAGCGTTGGGTGTGCCGGTGGCCACCTCCGCGTTCGGAGTAGTCGTTGAGCGCAATCGCTATCGCGTTCTTGAACTTGACCTGCCAATCACCGACCTGCATGCCGATCTTGAAGGATTTCGTATCGGCCAGGTCAGCGACCTGCATGTCAGCCCTTTTCTCAGCGTGCGCGAAGCCGGTCGTGTGATCGACATGGCCAACGAATTACGGCCGGATCTGATGCTGTTCACCGGTGACCTGATTTCCGAGCTTGGGGATCCGCTGGATGCGGCCATCCGTGAAATGATCCGTCTGCGCGGAGATCAGGGGGTCCTGGGCTGCATGGGTAACCACGAACAGTACATTGGGTGCCGCGATTACATGCAGCGCGAGGCTGGCCGCGCCGGGTTGGTTTTCCTGCGCGACACTGCCATGCAAATCCGCCGGGGGCGGGGCGTTCTCAACATCGCGGGCATCGACTACCAACGCAAGAGTGACTCCCGGGGCTATCTTCCGGCCGCCGAGCGCCATATTCTTCCAGGAGCATCGAACATTCTGCTATCCCACAATCCGGATGTCTTCCCTACTGCGATCCGGCGCGGTTTTCAGGCGGTCCTTAGCGGCCACACGCACGGCGGGCAGGTGAACGTCGAAATCCTGAACCAGAACGTGAACCCCGCGCGATTCCGCACGCCATACACATCCGGTCTTTACCGGCAGGACGGCGTGAGCTGTTTCGTCACCAACGGTATCGGTACCATCGGAATGCCGATCCGGCTGGGCGCTCCGCCCGAAGTTGCGCTGCTGCGCCTGAGGCGCGCCTGACCTTGCGATACCTGATTCTCAGCGATATTCACGGTAATCGGGAGGCATTGGAAGCTGTCCTGAAAGACGCCGAAGGCAAGTACGACTGCGCCGTCAGTTGCGGGGATTTATGCGATTACGGCCCTGATTCCAATTGGGTTATCGACTGGTCGCGAGCTGCATTGGCCGCGGTGATTCGCGGCAATCACGACCGCGTCTGCGCTGGTTTTGGAGAATTGGAGCAGTTCAGCGATCTTGCCCAGGATTCCGCCCGATGGACCATGGAACATCTACGGCCCGAAAACCGTACCTATTTGCGTGAACTGCGAAAAGGACCCCTGCTTGTGGACGATTGCTTCTTCCTGGTGCATGGTTCACCGCGCCACGAGGACGAATACGTGACGAATATGCAGGAAGTGGGCGAAGTGTTTTCGTTTCTGGGGAACAATGCCGGGCGCGACCTGGGCGGGATGCCGGTTTTCTTCGGTCATACCCACTTACAGGGCGCCTTCGTCCGCTCGATGGGCCGCACGCGGGGGGTTTCAGCACCGCTGGTACCTCAGAGAGAACGCCGCATACACGTCGAGCCGGATGCAGTTTATCTGATCAATCCCGGGTCGGTGGGTCAGCCGCGTGACGGCGATCCGCGGGCCGCTTACGCGATCTTTGACAGCGAGGCAAAGGAAGTGGCTCTGCGGCGCGTGGCGTACGATCATGCAGTCACCGCAGGCAAAATTGAAGCGGCTGGGTTACCTCCGAAGCTGGGGATACGTTTGGGGTTCGGACGTTGACGGGATCTGTGATTTAATCGAACGAGGCGAAATATGTATTGCACAAGATGCGGCGCACAAAATACGGACGGATCTCGCTATTGCACCACTTGCGGTGCTTCCATGGTGGCCGGCGACGCACCCGGTGCCCCGCCGCCGGGAGCGGGCTACACGGGAGCGTCGCAGTATGCAACGTCTTCGGCGCCCCCGAAACGCCTGCGGCGCGTCATGGCAGACAAAAAGATCGCCGGGGTTTGTGCCGGTTTCGCTGAATATTTCGATATGGACGTGACGCTGGTGCGTCTGGTCTGGGTGGCGCTCTTCCTGCTGCCGCCGTCGCCGGGCTTCATTATTTACGTTGCCGCGTGGATCATTCTGCCGAAGGATTAAGTCGGAGTGCGTGTGCTGCGCGAACCATCTTCCAACGAAAATCGCCCAGCCATCCGCTTCCTGGCAGGCGACGAGGGCGATTATTCCCTGGTTCCGGTCTTAAGACAGGTTATGCCTTACGACGAACGCGAGTGATTTTACGCCGCAATGCCGGCAAACATGAGGCTCTAGGTCGATGGCTCCGGAGTTCCCGCCCCAAGCTCGCTTCCGCCCAGACAGTTGCCCGTTGCCCAGTTACCAATGGCGTTCACGCAAGAATCAGTCCCACCACACCCCGAACCCGGCGAGACGTAATCCCAACATTTTACGGCGGGCATCGTCGGACTTCGTGCCTCCGAAGCGAAAACCGGTCAATCCTTCCGCGCTAACGCGACAATTGTCTCAATATGGAACGTCTGTGGGAACAGATCCACCATCGCAAGTCGCTCGATCTCGTAACGATCTTTCAGCCCAGCCAGATCGCGCGCCAGGGTTGCCGGATCGCAGGCTACGATTACGATCTTCAGCGGGCCCAGTTCCAGGAGTCGCGTCACTGCGGTTGCGCCTAAACCCGCTCGCGGCGGATCCGCCAGCACAAACTCCGGGGCGTCGTTGGCCTCAATCAGGAACGCCTCGGAATTCTGCCGAATCGATTCCACCTCCAGCCCCGCGCGCTGGGTATTGCGCTGCAGGTCATCGGCTGCGCGGCCCGATTCCACGGCTGTCACCTTACCGAACTTTCGCGCGAGCGGCACACTGAAAAGTCCCGCGCCTGCATATAAATCCCACGCGGTTGTGCCGGCGGCTTCTCCGATGGCCAGATCCGCCAGACATCCTACCAACGATCGGTTCACCTGAAAGAATGAGTTTCCCGCGATGCTAAATATGTCGCCATTGACTTCGTAATCAAGCGAACCGGGAACGGTGCCCGGAACCTCTCTCTCAAGCCATTCGAAGAAATGCTTCGCCACAGGCTGAGTGGCTTCCTGCACGTTCCACTGCACTTGCGTTTCATCCGTGAAGACTTCGAGCGAAGTAACGAACTTTGGCCAGCGCCGATCCTTGACCATGCGATTCAGACGGGCCAGCGCCTCGTTGATTTTGGGTGAACTGATGGGGCATTCCGATGCCGGAATCAGCTTTTGCGACCGCATCTGCCGGTAGCCAACTTTGCCGTTTTCGATGTGAAACTGCGCCCGGTTGCGGTAGCCCCAGGCATCGCCCGAAATCACGGAGATGCGGCCCTCTTCGAACTCTATCTTCGCCCCGCGATGGAGCGTTTCGGCGAGAATACCGCGCTTGAAGCGCAGTTGCGCCGGGTAATCCACATGCTGGTAATGGCAACCGCCGCACTGACCGAAGATGGCACAGCAGGGTTCTACGCGATGCTGCGACGGTTCTGTGACGCGGAGCAGACTCGCGCGTTGTGCATGCTTCTTCGAGGCTGGCGGGGCCACTTGCACTACTTCGCCAGGCAGTACGAATGGCGTGAATACCACCTCGCCATCCACGCGGCTCAGCCCTTCGCCGCCGTATACCAGTTTTTCGATAGTGAGATCCAGAGCCATGGGAACCCGAAGGTTAACACCCCCGCAATGGTCTCCGGAAGCCGCGCGGCCTGACTGCGGGAAGCATCGGGCGATGATGTCGAATTCCATGCTGTCGCGGGGCCAGCGATCCGGGTCGGCTAAACTGGTTGTAGCTCTTGAGGATTGTCGCGGTGGTTCGGAACCCTGCCCAACCCTGAAAGCGCGCAGCAAATCAGGCTGGATTCGTCCTTAGGCGGTAGCGCCTGTGTCAGGCTCGGCTGTGCGCGTGTATCCCGTCCGGACGTGAATCGCGAAGTTTCGAATGTTTGAAGCGTAAACCGCTTTTCGCGCGTCTTATGAGTGTAGTTGTTACGGTCCGCACTTCGAACTTATTCAATAGCAAAAGAGGACACACATGGCGGGAAGATCGAACACAACCCTGAAGAAGCGGCAGAAGGAAATGGCCCGCGCGGAGAAGCAGCGCGAGAAGATGGCCAAGCGTCTGGATAAATCGCGGGGCATTATTCCCGAGCAGTCCGACGATACTGGCCTCGAAGGCATGGAAGGTTCCTCCGAAGGTCAGGTGCTTTCCGCCGCCACTCCCGAAGTTCCGGAAGTTCCCGCTGTTCCCACGCTCTCCTGGTAATAAGCCTGCGCAGGACCTGCGTTGGACTCCCCTGTTACCATGGGGTTTCCCCTTGGCCATATGATTCCACGCGTTCTGTCGGGTGTGCAGCCGTCCGGCAACCTGCATATAGGTAACTATCTCGGTGCCCTCACGAACTGGGTCCGCATCCAGCACGATTACGAGAGCATTTTCTGCATTGTGGATCTTCATGCTGTTACGGTTTTTCAGAAGCCGGATGAATTGCGAGTCAGTATCCGCGATTTGGCCGCGCTTTTCCTTGCTTCGGGTATCGATCCGAAGCATTCACGCATTGTGGTGCAGTCTTCCGTACCCGCCCATGCCGAACTCGCCTGGCTTTTGACCTGTGTCACCCCTATGGGCTGGCTGGAACGTATGACGCAGTTTAAGGCGAAGGCCGCGCTACAGGAATCGATCGGAGACGGTCTATTTCAGTACCCAGTCCTGATGGCTGCCGATATTCTGCTGTATCAGGCCGCCATCGTGCCAGTGGGTGAAGACCAGCTGCAGCATTTGGAACTGACACGCGATATCGCTCAGCGCTTCAATGCACTTTATGGCGAGACGTTCGTGATGCCGGCGACCAAGCTTCCCGCAGTTGGCGCGCGCATTATGGGGCTCGACGATCCATCGGCGAAGATGAGCAAGTCGGCGACTGGTGCAGGCCATATGGTGGCGTTGCTCGATCCGCCCGAGCGGATCAAGAAAACGATTATGCGGGCGACCACGGATTCCGGTTCCGGTGTTGATTTTGAAACCATGGGACCGGGTGTGGCCAACTTGCTGAATATTTTTCAGGCGTTCGCAGATTGGTCAAACGATCAGATGCGCGCGCATTTCGCGGGCATGCGTTACGGGGACCTGAAGAAGCAGGTGGCCGAGATGGTGGTTTCAAAGCTGGAGCCACTACAGGCGCGGTATCGCGAGATCACGTCAGACTCCGGCTATCTGGATGGCGTGCTGCGCGCAGGTGCGGAGGCCGTGACGCCGGTGGCGGATTCCACCGTGCGGTTGGTGAAACAGCGGATGGGACTGGGCGCGTAACGCGATTCTGCTACGCCGCAAAAACGTTCAAGTGCCCGAGCGAACCTGCCCAAGGCAAGAATTCTTAGTGGTGCTTCAGCTCTTCCTGAATATCAGCAATGGCTTCGGCATGCCGCTCCGGACTCTCGAGGTCGCGTTTTAGGCGCTGTAGTGCTACGCCCACAACGTCGCGATGGTGCAGTTTCGAGTTGAACTCATCCTGCGTCAGCTTTAACCACAAGCCATGTAGGCGGTCCAGATCCTCCGGCCAAAGGCGCGGCGGATGCGGACCCAGATTGACGAACAGTGTCTTGGCACCGGGATCGATTACTTCGAGTGAAAACGGGTGCCGCGGTTCGTCAAGCGTCTCCCATGCAAGTCCGATGCGCTGAGCCAAATCCGCAGCGTCCATACGCAGCGAGGCTCCAACTACCACCCGTGTGGCCTGAATCTTCGCGGCTGTCTGCACGATGGCGAGGAACGGGTCCTGACTCGGCACTACCAGCAGTTCGCAGGTCTTGCCTTCTTTTTCCGCCGTCGTCACTACGTTGGTGAACAGTTCCCGCTCATAGTCGGTAAACAACTGGTCGTTCGCCAAATGATATTCGGAGGAAGCAGTTGCAATCTGTCGTACCGTCATCACCACGATGTCGTGCCGCCGTAGATTCGTTTTCTCTACAACTGTCTTCAAGTGAGAAAGATTGTTAGCATCCCGCACCGCTACCAGAATCGAACCGGGACGTGCCTTCAGGCTTACAGTCGCCACTTCCGGCTGCAGTTCCAGATTGAATTCTTCAAGCCCATGCTTCACGCCGTGCATCTTCTTGCGGTTGATATGTTCGGAAACGGTAAAAATCACGAACAGAATCACCGTAAAAATGATGCCGTAGATGGTCGCGTTTTTCTTGGAGAACAGATTGGCGACAGCAGTCATACCCAGCAGCAACGTTGTTGCGCCGAGGCCAATCGGAATCTCCACGCCGCCGATACGGATATTGAACGGGAACTTATATTCCTGATCGTGGCGATGATACCGAAGCACCAGAACGCCGAGTGCCTTGAGGAAGAAACTCCAGACCACTCCGAATGCGTAGGCTTCGCCGAGCAGATAGACATCACCGCCGCTGAGCGCAATGGTTAGAATCTGCAAAATTGCAATCAGGTTGATGATTCGGGAAGTGGTGCCGAATTTCTTGTGCGGCTTGCGGAACCAATCCACCAGCACGCCGTCTTCGGCCACGCGATTCATCACGCCGTTGGCGCCGATCATTGACGTGTTGACTGCTCCCGAAAGAATGATCACACCCACGAACACGACAAACACCTGGAAGCCCAGTTTCAGCGTTTCGGGTCCCGCCAGGTACATTGTCAAACCACCCAGCAGATTGTCGACGTACTGAGGACGAACCGCGTCCGGAATAATCATCGCCGCAAAAACCGTAATCACGCCGGTGCAGATCACTGAATAGATGCAGACCATGTTGCCGGTGATCCGCAGGTTCTTCAGTTTCGGATAGGCGATTTCGCGATACACCTGCGCCAGCGTCTCAAAGCCGCTCATAGACAGCAACGAGTGGCCGAAGGCGATGATAATCGCGACGAACGAAATCGCCGGGAAGATGGTGCCTTTGAACCAGCCAAGAGATTCATCGGTAAAGTGCAGATTGTGGGGCAGCGGAGCGGGCGGAATCTGCGCCGGCCCGTGCAGCAGGAGTGTTAGCGGACACCAGACCACGAAAATCACGACCATCACAGTGGTGATCTGCATGATTCGCAGAGCCTTGCCACTCGATTCGTGCATGCCCTTGATGTTCAGCCACCAGAAGTAGATCGTTACCAGGACTGCAAACCCCGCCGAAAACGAATTCGGCGAAACCTGCGCATTATAGTGCAGAAGCCTGGCAACCTGATTGGTCAGGCCCGCCAGGTACTGCCCCGCGCTGACGACGCTGATGGGCCCAGTCAGAATGTAGTCGAATAGCAGTGACGAAACGGAGATGCGCGCGATGAACGGTCCCATCGCGTCACGGACCACAACATAAACGCCGCCGCGCACGAACATGGACGAACTCTCCATGTAAACTGAGCGAACCGCGAAGCTGAACAACATCACGGCCAGCACAAACCACGGCGCGCTTCTACCGACAGCGTGTTCTGCGATGCCGCCGGCGTAGAACGCGGAGGACGCCAAATCACTCAGTACTATGGACGCCGCGCGCCAGAAAGAAATAAAAGCGAGCGCCACTGTGGTGGCCACCACGACCCGGGCTGTTTTGCCCGATTCGGGACGGGAGTCAGACTGTGTCAAAAGGATCTCCTGTTTTTTGTTTCCATTGAGGTAAACAACTCTCAAATTTTCGCCTGCGGGGTTAGCTGACGGGCTTGAGCTTGAAAGTACTCCGTCCTTACATCGGACTGCGCCCCCTTGCTTTCGGTGGGTTCCCCGCCCGCCTCGCGAAGAGTCTCACGGGCGATTCGGCTTGTCTCAGATTAGCATGGGAAGTGTGCGGAAACTGACTAATGAGGCATTGGCCGCTTCCATAGTTCGCCGACTTCGGGATCGGGGCCACTCGGCGTGGCTGGTGGGGGGCTGCGTGCGCGATCTTCTGCTTGGCCGTGTGCCGAAGGACTTCGACGTGGCGACCTCCGCGCGTCCGCAGGCGCTGCTGGAATTATATCCGCACGCCGGGCAGATTGGTGCACACTTCGGCGTTGTTCTGGTCCACGATGGCGAGGCCCATGTAGAAGTCGCCACCTTCCGCAGCGATCTCGATTACACTGACGGGCGCCATCCCGAATCCGTCAGGTTCGAAACCGACCCGGAGCAAGACGTCCGGCGCCGTGACTTTACCATCAACGCCCTGCTGCTCGATCCTGTTAGCGGCGAAGTTCTTGACTACACTGGTGGTCGGGCCGATCTCAATGCCTGTATTATCCGCGCTATTGGCGATCCCGTCCGCCGCTTTCAAGAAGATCACTTGCGCCTTCTACGCGCTATCCGCTTCGCAGCACGACTCAACTTCAACGTCGAACCGGAAACCCTCGCCGCCATGCAGTCGCTCGCGCCCGCGATCGCCACAGTTTCCGCCGAACGGGTACGTGACGAAGTCTCCCGCATTTTGACCGAGGGCGGCGCGCGTCGCGGGTTTGAACTGCTCGACACTTCGGGCCTGCTTCAGGAAGTACTCCCGGAAGTCGCCGCCATGAAAGGCGTGGAACAGCCACCCGAGTTCCACCCTGAGGGCGATGTCTGGATCCACACTCTCATCATGCTGGAAGGCTTGCGCGAGCCATCTCTCGAACTCGCCTTGGGAGTGCTGCTTCATGATATTGGCAAGCCCGCGACATTTCGAGCGGCGGACCGTATTCGGTTTGACGGCCACGTCGAAAAAGGCGTTGAGATCGCCCACAGACTGCTCAACAGGCTGCGTTTCCCGCACGCCGTCATCGAACAGGTCGAAGCTCTCATTGCGAATCACATGCGATTCAAAGACGTGCCCGACATGCGCGAAAGCAAGCTGAGGCGCTTCCTCCGCATGCCTGCCTTTGACGAGCACCTGGAATTGCACAGGCTCGATTGTCTCTCGAGCCACGGCAGCCTCACGAACTACGATTTCGCTATTGCAAAGCTGCGCGATGTGCCGTCTGAACAGCTAAGCCCGGTCCTTCTGGTCAACGGCCACGACCTCATTGCCGCTGGCTGCAAACCGAGCCCCGCTTTCGGCCCCGCATTGCGCGAAGCTGAAGATGCCCAGCTTGAAGGCCGTGTCACGACCAAAGAAGAAGCCCTGCAAATCGCGTTGAAAAAGTTCTACTCGACGACTTTTGTCACGAAGTAGGTCACGGTTTTGCCCGGCGCCAGCTTCATCATGTGCGGAATCTTAGCCGGGATGTGCAGTACATCGCCTGGTCCCAGCAACGCTTCGGTGCCACCCTTGATTGACGCACCGCGAATTTCGCCGGGTGCCGTGGTCTTGCCGTCGGCCACCTCACCGCCATAAACCATCGTCACCGCGCCAGATTGAATCATGATGATGTCGGCCTGCTTCTCGTGCCACTCCGCCTGGCCAGAGCCTTCGCGATGAGCAATCATGAACGTCCGGTTTCCGACTGTGTCCAGCACAGCGCTCGCCACTTTATTTGCGTCGAGCTTCGCGGAAAGTTCCTTGCCCTTCGCGGCGATGTCCGATGATTTCCAGATGTGGAAGCCCGCCGGGTCGCCGGCAGGTAATGCCACGACTGAGGTGAAGAGGAGCGCTGCGATGATTCGAAGGGAAGTGGCGTTTGTCATATTTGCGATTACCGCCAATCAGCTTATCGTAACGGCTGGCGCCATGCAATTTCACAGCGGACAGATCTCGCGCTAACATCGTTAGTTGCTCGCCCATCTGACCCAAGTCCTCGTTGCCTGGGGCCCCGCAGGGATTCTGCTGCTCGCCATTCTCGATTCCAGTGGCGTTCCCGTCGCGGCCGTATTCGATGCCCTGCTGATCTTTGTTTCCGTCCAGCGGCCGTCCGTTGCCTGGTGGTGCGCCGGTCTCGCGGTAGTCGGCTCCACAGTTGGTAATATCATTCTTTTTCAACTCGCCCGTCGCGGTGGCCAGCAGTTCCTCGCGAAATCGGCTTCTCAAGGTCGCGCCATGCGCTTTCGGTCCTGGTTTCTGCGCTATGGCCTGCTTACGGTATTCATCCCCGCGCTCATTCCCATCCCAATGCCGATGAAACTGTTCGTCATTACGGCGGGCGTACTTGGAACGCCGTTGATGGAGTTTCTGGGTGTCGTTCTACTGGCGCGCATCATCCGCTACTTCGGCGAGGCCTGGCTCGGAGTGACCCTTGGCCACCAGTCCACTACGTTCCTCAAAACGCACGTTTGGCACCTGACAGGATCGGCAGTAGCGCTATTTGCGGTCCTGTATGGGCTGATGGTGTTGCGCCATCGGGCCACCAGTCGCGTCAGGTAGTCCGACTGGACCTCACTTCTGTATCGGAGCCATCGCACGAACGTTCCCCGCGTCGGCCGCCGCCGCTTTGAGTGGGGCCAGTTTCTTCTTCATCTCTTCTGCATGCGCTTCCACTTTCTTCGCGTCCGTGAGCCGTCCCGCAGCATGGAGCATGACGGCATACTCATCCAGCGTGTCCGTGATCTCCGGATGATCCGAGCCCAGACCCTTTTCTCCGATCAATATCGCCCGTTGGAAATAGTCATCCGAACGTTTTGCGTCCTTCTGCGCCTCGTACAACAGCGCCAGGTTGGAGAGACTCTCGATATCCCGAGTCTCCCGAATCGCCAGACCCTTTCTGAAAAACGGCTCAGCCTCGTCATAGCGTTTCTGTGCCGCGTAAAGTGAACCCAGATTGTCCAGCGACTGCGCCACCAGAGGGCTCGTTGGCCCCTGGGTGGCGGTCCATATCTGCAACGCGCGCTGGAACAGTGGCTCAGCCTCGGGATACTTGCTATCGAAGAAATAAACCATCCCGAGGTTATCCAGCGCCGGCGCGATGTCCGAATGCCGCGTTCCCAGTATTTTCTCGCGAATCGCCAGCGATCGCTGGAAGCTCGCCTCCGATTCCGTGTACATCTTTTGCTCGCTGAACAGCCTCCCCAGCCGATCGAGGATGCCTGTCAGGCCGTAGCTTTCCGGCCCCAGATTCTTCACTGAGATCGCCAGCGCTTTCTCGAAATCGCCACGCGCAGGCTGAGGCTTCGCGTTGCGTTCTTCGAGTACGCCGAGATTCACCCAACTCGTCGCTACATCGATGTGATCTGGTCCCAGATGGCTGATGCGGGTATCGAGCGCGCTCTTGTAGGCGGTGCGCGCATCGTCCATGCGGTTCAGTTCCATATAGGCGCTGCCGAGCTTATCGAAGTCGACTGAAACCTTCGGATCGTCCGGTCCAAGGGCCTTATCAATTGCCAGAATCCGCTCCAGGACAGGAACAGCCGACAGTGTTTGGCCAGCCGTTCGATACGCGCCGGCCAGCCGTGCCAGATGGGGCGTCAGATCCGGCGGAGTCGTGCCCGGCGGCGACTGTCGGATCAACTCCTCAACCGCCGCTGACGCCTTGTTGGCCATCGCGATGGCTTCTTCATGCCGGTTCATCAGCAGATCGAGATCGCAAAGGGTCGAGTACGAGTCCACTTCGCGCATTGGCAGTCGTCGCGGGTCGGGCTGTGTCAGTTCCGCCACTGCGGCGCGTAGCTGAGTATCGGCCTCGGCATACCTGCTTTGCTGCAACGCGGCCTGCCCGGCCGTCAGGTGATTCTCAAATGTGGAAGGCGCCTGAGCGTAAAGCGCCGGAAGAACAAGTACGAAGAGTGTGAGTAGTCGCATAGCCTCACAGCTATCGTACTAAATTTTTAGGAGTGAAAAGTAAGGCAGATTGTGAATCTGCCCCCATGTGTCGAAGCCTGGCTAATTTGCCCGCAGACGGACGGTGTTCGCGTCCTGCACTTCGTAGCGAGCTCGATTCATCTCCGGTTCGGCCTTTGGATTCACGCCCAGCCGCATCACCTGCCGCGCCTTTGCAACGTAGGCCGGCCACTGGGGCAGGCCGGGTCCGTTCGGATTCCCCGTCTTCGCGAAATTCGTCCAGTAATTTACGATCAGGTCCGAGACCTTACGGTCCGAATCCCGCCAGGCCAGCGCCTTGGTCTCGAGAGTGCCGAACACGTATTCGATATCCGTCGCATGAGCTGCGCCCGGATCGTCCGCGGGTGCGTCGCCGGTCTTTGTGGGGATGATGTGATCGAACAGATACCTGTAAACCGGAGATTGCCCCGTGGCCGTCTGCATCTCGATCCACTTCCAGGTGCTGTATGCGATGAAATTGTCGCTGGCCAGAGCCACAGCCGCTAGGTTTGTCTGCTGGGCATCGCCAGCCGCGTAGGCTTTAATCGCGGCGTCTTCATTGCCCACGAACTGCTTGCGCAGCGAAGCTTCCAGTGCCGCGGCGGAAGAAGCGCCGCCGCGTCCTTTCATCTCTGCGGAATTCCATCCGGCGAGCAGCGCCACATGGTTCTGCCCCCCCTGCGCGTAAATATTCCATGGATCGTCCGGCAACATATAGCCGTCAACGATCGGAGAGCGACTCGGAGCCGCGCCAATAGCCTTCGTAAATGACGATGCAGGCAGTGCCCGCAACTCGGCCAGTGACTTCGCCCCCAACGTGGTCGCTACGTCCAGGCCAGACTTCTCCGCCAGGGCCAGCGGTGCCGTTGGCATTGTACCGCCGGGTCCGGCGAAATGCGCGCCGCTCTCCCCGATCGCTCGCACGAATAGTCCCTTCGTCAACGGAGAAGCTACCAGCGCGCTCACTGAGAGTGAACCCGCTGACTCTCCGAAAATCGTCACTTTCGCCGGATCGCCGCCAAAAGCCGCGATGTTGGCATGTACCCAGTTGAGCGCCGCAACCTGGTCCAGCAGACCGTAGTTGCCCGAGGCCTTGTGCGCCGATTCCGCCGTCAGTTCCGGATGCGCCATGAACCCGAGCAGGCCCAGGCGGTAGTTAATCGTCACTACGACCACGCCCTTCAATGCCAGTACCGATCCCTCGTGCCGTTTCTCGTCGCCCGCACCTGAGGCGTACCCTCCGCCGTGAATCCAAACCATCACCGGAAGCTTTTCCGAGGGTGCCTTCGCCGGCGTAAATACATTCAGATAAAGGCAGTCCTCACTCTCGGCCGGGCCCTGGAAAATCATGTCAGGAAATGGATTTGTCTGCATGCAACGATTGCCGTATTGATCTGCCTTGCGCACGCCGGCCCATTTCGGCGCCGGTCCTGGCGCTGTCCAGCGCAATGGACCTACGGGCGGTGCGGCGTACGGAACGCCGAGAAACGCCCGAATGCCGGGAAGTTTGCCCGTAGCGCCTTCAAGCAGACCTCCCGAGACTTTTACCTGGTCAGCCCCCTGAAGTGTCATCGTTGCCATAAGGATCGTGAGTGCGCCGAGCGCCAGTGGAACCCGCATTTCGTTTTTTAGCCTTTTCCCGCCAAAAGGTCGGATGG
>CAIKAS010000029.1 GCA_903825445.1 uncultured Acidobacteriia bacterium | reverse complement strand
CCCAAAAATTCCGATTTAAATCAATACTTTAGGTGTAGCGCGGACGGTACCAGACTTGCTACTATGGTTGGCGAATCGTTTGAAGTAACTCCAACCTGCCCTCTGCTGCAATACGTGGGCGTCTGGGGTGGCGATGCCCGGGTCATCTGCCTTCGGGGGTGGATGGCTGGCAACACAAAAGGCTCGTTATCCCCCGCTTGGCGGTTGCAGCAGGAGGGGTTTTTTCTCCCCTCCTCGGGGTCGATTCAATCCCCACCTTATTCGGCTTCCCAGTCGATCGGTTCCACACGCGGAATCACCAGCACGTAACCCGTAAACGCTACCAGCAGCATCACAGTTGCCGCCACGAACGCCGCGTTAAAGCTTCCGCCGGACGCTTTCACTACCCAGCCGGTAAACCATGGTGCAATGATTCCCGGAATATTGCCGGCCAGGTTCTGCATGCCGGTCCACCGCCCGGATGCCCAGGGCCCCGCCATTCTCTGCGTAGTCGCCCACACATTAGACGACTCGATACCAATCCCCATACTGGCGACGCAGATCAGAATAAGCGAGATCCTGGAATTGGATACCAGTGCCGCCGGCAGCATGATCGTGGCCACCAGTAGCCCAGTGCCCAGAAAGCTCTTGCGCACTTTGCTGGCGCTGTGGCCTCGCGCAATTAGCCGGTCGGAAAGCAGGCCGCATGTCAGCGTCGAGACTGCCGTGACCCAGAGCGGCAGCGAGCCGAATATTGCCACCTCATGCTGCGAATAGTGCCGTGCCATGCGGAAGTATCCGGGAATCCACGTCAGCAGAAAGTACCACGCGTAGTTCCCGCCAAACAGCCCGAGAAACGTACCCCATGCCGCGCGCTGTTTGCAGATTTCCAGCATCGTTGGCACGCGGCCTACGGCGGCGGGTAGCAGACGTTCGCCTTTGGGCACCATCACGAACCACGGAATCATCCACAGGAAACTCAACCCGCCCATCGCGTAGAAGAACGAACGCCAGCCATATTTCTCCATCAGGAGTCCCCCCGCAAGCAGGCTGAGCGCAGGTCCGATCTTGCTCCCGGCATCGATCGCCGCGTTCGCAAAGCCGCGCTGCTGCTCGTGATAACTGCCCGACAGGATTTTCGAGTACGCCGGATAAGCGACGCTTTCACCAGCGCCCAGCAGCAAGCGGAGAACCAGCAGCATCATCATGCCGGAGGCCGCGCCCGTGAACAGAATCGCCGTTGTCCAGAGCATGAAGCCGATCGCGAGAACGCGATTGACGTCGAAGCGGTCTACCAACCAGCCCGCCACGAGCATGAGTCCCGCGTAGCCCGCGAAGAACATGGAGTAGACCAGTCCGCGCTGCTCCGAATCCATCCCGAAATCCCGCTCCAGGTATTTATCCGCCGCCGAAAGGCTGCCGCGATCGATGTAGTTAATGGTGACCGAGAGAACGAGCAAAATCAGGATGACCCACTGCGCTCGTGTGAGAGGAACTTTGATGGACCGGGACATGAAATGTTGGGTGAAGAGACTTCCAGTAGCTTATCGCAGTTCGCATTGCAGCGGCGCCACAAGAAGGCGGATAATCACAGGTATGAGTTCCAGACATCTCGCGCGTGTTGCCTGCCTGCTGCTTCCATTGGCTCTTTTCGCTCAGACGCCGAAGAAAAAGATCGCGCGTGCTGCCGATGTGCCGCAGTTTCAATACGCGATAAAAGGCAAGGTGGAGGATCTGGTCCAGTCGGAGGAAGCCTTCCGCCCGCTGGCCGCGCAAATCAGGAAGAACGTTGAATCGGTTCTCCGAGATTACGAGATCGACGACGCGTCCACCAAACGCGATCTCCTCAGTGTTCTTGCCACTCTGGACGTTCTTGAAGGCCACGATGACGCGGCCCGCGCGCACCTCGACGAAATTAAGGCTTCCGAAGAAAAGCCTGCTGCCAAGGCGCTCAGCGGCCTGATCACGCGCTCCATTCTCGATGCCCGCCGAGCCTCGCCCGACCGCAATTCGCCCGCGTATCGGCAGGCTGCGTATGCCTCCATCACTAAGGCACTCGACGGCATGAACTTCGACGTGATCCAGAACGATCTGAAGTCCGCCAAAGCCAGCCTCGAAATCGTTTCCAACGCTCTTGTAATCGGTCAGATTCAGGCGAACGACGATCCGGTGGTGGAGAAGACCGGCGGCCTCAGTTCGGATCTGGCGCACTCGCTGCCAGGCATGCGCCTGTACCTGACAGAAAGAATCCCTCTCAAGGACACTTTCGTCGAAGCGCTCGGCGCTTATCTCGCCGCGCACGCGAAAGAGAAGCCTGACATTTGGGCCGCACGCGAAGTTACCCTCGAACCTGGAAAGCCCTATCAGCCGGTCAACATCGCAGTTTGGGACAGCGGCGTGGATCTTAACCTCTTCCCGAACCGTGTCCTGAAAAGCGCTTCGGGCCAACCCGAAGTCCTCGCCTACGATCTGGACAGCCGGAAGACAACAGGCAATCTCTACGCGCTGAGCCCCGCCGAACAGAAACGATATTCGGAAATGAAGAAAGAGATGAAGGGTATGTCTGACCTCGCGGCCAACATCGACACGCCCGAAGCTTCCGAAGTGAAGAAGACGATGTCTGGTCTCAAGCCGGACGAGGTGAAGCCATTCATCGAAGAATTGACAAAATATGATGGCTATTCTCACGGTACCCACGTCGCGGGCATCTTCACGGCGGGAAACCCTTATGTGCGTCTTGTCGTCGGACGTCTCACCTTCGATTGGAAAATGGTTCCGGACCCGTGTCCCAGCCCTGAGTTATCCGCGCGAAATATCGCGTCGATGCGGGATTATGTGGATTTCTTTCGCGCCAACAAAGTGCGAGTGGTCAACATGAGTTGGGGCGGTTCGATTGCGGGCTACGAAGACAGCCTGGAAAAGTGCGGCATCGGCAAAGACATCCCGGAGCGGAAGGCGATCGCCCGCAAGTATTTCGACGCCGACAAGAATGCGCTCGAAAAGGCCATGGGCGATGCATCGGAGATCCTGTTTGTCGCCGCCGCGGGTAACAGTAACGCGGATTCCAGCTTCTCTGAATTCATTCCTGCCGGTATCGTGCTGCCGAACTTGCTCGTGGTTGGCGCGGTAGACAGGGCGGGGGATGAGGCCTCATTCACCAGCTACGGCCCCACCGTCGTCGTCGATGCCAATGGTTTCGAAGTGGAAAGCTACATTCCCGGCGGCGATCGCATGAAGATGTCGGGTACGTCCATGGCATCGCCCAATGTCGCGAATCTGGCGGCGAAGATTCTGGTCGTGAATCCTAAGCTGAAGCCGACTCAGGTGATCGACGTAATCCGCAAGACGGCGGAGAAGACGGCGGATGGCCGCCGCAATCTGATCGATCCGAAGAAAGCGGTTGCCGCCGCCGAGAAAATGTAGCGACCCTGCTCAGACCGAAGCAGCTTCCGTCAGTTCGCCACGCAGAAGTCGCAGAAACTCCAGCCCTGCGCGTGTTAGCTTCTTCTTTTTTCGGTGAATGATTCCGGTGGGTCTTACCAACTCCGGGGCATTCAGCGGGATCGATACCAGTCGCCCCTGCTCCACTTCCGCTGCCATTGTTCGTTCTGGCAAAATGCTGATGCCCGAACCGAGTGCTACCGCCTCTTTGATGGATTGAATGTTGTCGAACTGCATGGTGATGGTCGCTTCGATATGGTTCTCGCGGAAGAACTTGTCCAGTTCGCGCCGGAT
>CAIKAS010000028.1 GCA_903825445.1 uncultured Acidobacteriia bacterium | reverse complement strand
GATCGGAGCCCGCCTGGTCACAGAACGCGAACGAGCCTGCGACGAAGAAGTCCTCTCACTCGGTAACCAGCCCGACATCTACGCCGACGCCATCCTCAACGTCTGCAAACTCTATACCGAATCCCCGCTAGCCTGCGTCTCTGGAGTCTCCGGCGCAGGCATCCGGCAAAGAATCGAGGCGATTATGTCGAACCGCACCGTAATCAGACTCAACATCGCCCAGAAAGCCGCCCTGACTGTTGCCGCAATAGCAGTTCTCGCAATTCCGGTCGCAGTAGGCGTATTGACCGCCCCCGCGACACACGCTCAGTCCGCGCCCACAATCCGGCCGAACTTTGAAGTGGCCTCGATCAGGCCATGCAGTCGCGAAGACAGGCCTGCCGGCGGTGGAAATGGAAAAGGCGGAGGCGATAGAGGGGGCGCCACCGCTCCCGCAAATCCCGAACTGTTCAGAGCCGTATGCGCATCCGTGGGACGTCTGATTCAGACGGCTTACGTCCAGTACGCCGATGGCCACGCTTCGCCCCAGGGCTCAATGAACTCATTGAAAAGCCCGCAGATTCACGGAGGCCCGGGCTGGGTCAGCTCCTCCGACGACCGTTATACGATCGAGGCCAAGCCGGCGAGTCCCCAGACAAGAGCAATGATGAGTGGGCCCATGCTGCAGGCACTTCTCGAAGACAGGTTCAAACTCAGGATCCATCGCGAGAGTAAAGAAGTTCCAGTCTACGCACTGGTTCTGGCGAGGGGTGGCTCCAGGCTTCGGCCCACCCCTAAAGGCGGTTGCACACCCGGCGAGCCTGACAGCGGACTGCCGGCTCCCGTCGTCTCGGGCCAACCTCTGCCCTGCGGTTACATGGACGGCAGCGAAAGCGGAGGCGTGGAGGCGGTAGGCGTACCCATCAGTAGTTTTTTCGAAATATTATCCCCCCAACTCCGCCGCCCCATCATCGATCAGACCGGTCTTACCGGACTATTTAATTACCATTTCGACGTCGAGCCAGGCCCCCCGAACAGTTCGCCGCAATTAGACGACCCGGCGTACGCAGACACGATGTACACCGTAACAAACGCACTCGCGAAGCTCGGCCTGAAAATCCAACCGGCAAAAGGTGCCGTCGAATCCATCGTCATCGACCACGTGGAGCGCCCCTCGGAAAACTAGTCGCAAAGCGGCAGGATCATCCCACATTCAGGTCCTCACCGGGAAACTTCCCGTCCACTTCGCTATTCAGCCGCCAGGTCACTCATCCCGCACCCCGCAGCGGGCGCACACGAACCCGGTCCCTCGCCACCACACAGAATACGCCTGGCAATAGGAGCCCGGTATCCAACAGCGACCTGAGGCTCTCCACCAAAATGGTAGTTTCCGGAATGATTCGAAACAGCACAACCGCTGAACCCGCCGATAGCCCTCGCCGGAAAATCATCTCTCCGAAGTCCTTATCAAAGGTGAGAAGTATCCGCCCTTCACGTTCGCAGATTTCGGCAACCGCCTCATCGGATAAACCCGCATGGTCTTCCGCAACGGAAGACACTTCATGTCCGTTGTTCCGAAGCGCTGAAAGTGCAGGAAGAGGAAAGTTCTCGTCGGCGAGGAATTTCACGCAGTCGCCAGGGGGTAAACCCGTTCGCTGTGCAGTAAATCTCCGGCATATTGAAGGCAAGCCAGTATGTCCTGCTCAGACAAATGCGGATAACTCCCAAGAATCTGAGCGTGGCTCCAGCCGGCCGCCAGCAGGTCCACGACAAATTCCACGGAAATTCTTGTGCCTGCAATTATCGGCTTGCCGACAAGAACTTTTGGATCGACTACGATTCTCTCTCTCAGTTCCACGCTTTATTATCCACCAAATTTGTAACACCGGCGTATTGACATTTTTCGCACATACGTTACAATCGGTAACGTGACAATCGGTCACGGTGAGGCGACATGGCGCAACAAAAAGGTTTGGGGGAACTGGAACAACAGGTCATGGAGTTTCTTTGGAGCAACGGCCCCGCTACCGGCGACGTAGTCCGCACCGCCGTCAGCAAGGATCGTTCGCTGACCGATTCCACCATCCGAACCGTGCTTCGGCGTCTCGAAGCCAAGCAATTCGTCACGCACGAAATGGACGGGCGGCAGTTCATCTACTCCAGCTCCCGCGAACCCCGCAAGGTGGCTGCCGAAGCCGTGCGTAGCGCCTTGCGCAACTTCTGCCAGGGGTCACTCGAGGAGCTGCTGACCGGCATGGTTGACCATCGCGTTGTCGATAGCACTGAACTGCGCCGCCTCGCCGAAAAAATTGAGACGTTGGAAAAAGCGCGCAACGCATCGGGAAAAACCAGCAGGAGGAAATCATGATCTCGCAATCGCAAGTACTCGCGCTCCTCACCGCCTCTTTACTGCGACCCCTCGTGCTCGCCGTCGCAGCCTGGTTGATTCTCCGAATGCTGAAAGTCCGCCACCCGGCCTCGCGCCACGCGGTCTGGTCCGCAGTGTTGATCGGCATGCTGTTATTGCCGCTCGTCACCTTCATCGCCCCGCAATGGAATCTTCCGCTGCTGCCGATGAGACCGGAACCCGTCGCGCAAACGCAGCTTCATCAGACCGACGTCTTCACCGATACCGGGTCTTCCAATTCACGCCCGAACGCAGCTCCACCTCCCCAATCGCCCACCACGAAATTCGCCTGGCCCGCAACACAAACCCTGATCCTCTGGGGCTACTTCGCGGGAGTATTCGCCATGGCAATCTTTCGCGTGACCGGCTGTGCCTTACTCTGGCGCGTGATGGCAAAGTCCAGCCGCTTGCGAAAGCGTCTGCGCGAATCGAGCGAAATATTAACCCCTGTGACAGTAGGCGTCCTGCGACCCTCGGTCATTCTCCCCGCCGGATGGCGCAACTGGAACGCGACGACAAAACGCGCCGTGCTCGCCCATGAATTCGCCCACATCCGCCGAGGCGATACATGGATCTCGTTCCTCACAAGACTCGCCAGATGCATCTATTGGTTTCATCCCCTCGCATGGTGGATCTCGCGCCACATTGCGGATCTGGCCGAACTCTCCTGCGACGCACTCGTTCTGGAAAAAACCAGCGACCCCGGCAGTTACTCGCGAATCCTCCTCAGCTTCGCGGAGACCGTCAACGCAGCAAGCGGTCGCGCGGCAATCCCCGGCGTCGCCATAGCGTCCCGCTCCGGCATGAGCCATCGCATCGATCAGGTCTTCGAACTCGCCAGCGGAAATCAGCGCAGACTCTCCCGTCCCGGAACCGCCCTGGCACTGTTGGGCCTCCCCGTCATATTCATCGCCGCCACAGTGGGGCTAACCGCGCAGTCGCCCCCCGCGCCCAGGCCGAAATTCGACGTCGTCTCTGTCCGGCGCTGCAATCCCAACGGACTCCCCGGGCCCGCCAGTGGCGAAGGCGGAGGACGCGGGACCGGCCCCCAATATTCGCCCGGCCGGCTCAGAATGCAATGCATGACCGTCGGCGCCATGATGAACGCGGCTTACCTCGGCCAGTTAGGAGAGGGCGACGGCCTCCTCAACTACATGCCTTCGATTGGTGACGACAACTGGCTCAAAAAAGCACCGGGGTGGGTGAATTCAGACCTCTACTCGGTCGAGGGAAAAACGGATGACCCGGCAGCCAAAGCAGCCAACGGAGACAGACTGCTGGAGCGAATGCTTCAGGTCGCGCTCGAAGATCGTTTCCAACTGAAGCTTCACCAGGAGACTCAGGATGTCCCGATGTATAACCTGACCGTTGCAAAAGGCGGTCTCAGGCTGAAACCGATGGAGCCGGGAGGTTGCACCGCACCTGATCCATCGCATGGAACCCCGGCGCCGAGAGGCATCTTCATAACAGGGCAGTGGTCTCCACCCGGCAAGTCGATGCCATGTATGATCGTGCTCCACACCGCCGGGCCGGATTGGGCGCTCGATGCAGGGGGTAAAACGCCCGGCAATCTCACTGCGATGCTGGCCAAGACCCTGGACCGTCATGTCTTCGATAAGACCGGGATCACCAGTCTCTACACATTCCATCTGCGCTATGCGCATGACGGATCGACGCCCGGAAACCTTCCGCCGGCCGTGACCGACAGAATGTTTCTCCACACCGATGTTCCGTCAGGCCCGTCGATCTTCACGGCGTTGGAATCCGTGGGCCTGAAGCTGGAGCCAACCAAAGGGCCGCAGGGACACTTCGTCATCGATCACATCGAACGCCCCTCGGGGAACTGACAGACTTGATCTCATCCAGGTTCTTATCCGTGTGCATCCGTGGCCAAAAGTTCGCCGGCCGCAGCGCCCCTGTTATAGTGTTGAGTCTGGCACAAATGGATTTACATAGGATCTTCAGCCAACTGTTTCTCCTCGCCATTGTCTGCACGTGTCTGCACGCGGACGAGTCCCTCCCTCCCGTTCCTGCACCTCTGGCCACAGACGCCATAGAAGAGGAAGCACTCCCCGTCTCTCCCGTGACCGCCATTTCGTCCGTGATCCTGGACGCGCAATTAAATTCTCTCCACCACCCCCGGACATTCCCGGGATGTAAGGTTGCGCCGTTATCCGAGATCTGGGATCCCGAAGTCCTCACATTTGAGAGCAACGCTGAAACCGCCCCGGTTGACACCGACGATCTGATGCCGGACACCGCACACGCGCTCGACACCTTTAAAGAAATGGTGACCTCACTGGGCGGAACCTTCGATCTCAAATCCGCCTACCGTCCACCCGCCTACCAGGCTCATCTGCATGAGGTCTGGGTCAAGTGGGTGAAAGAGCTTCGCGGCAACCGGGTTCGCGCATGCCAGGCGCTGCGCGAAGAAGTGGGCGCGGAATTCGCGCGCCATCAGTTACTGGTCAAACAGCAGCCGGTGCCGTCTTCCGACCATACGCTCGGCCTTGCTTTTGACGCTGCCGTTGCGTTGCCGCGGGCCGCGCGACTGAATGGCAAGCGCGTTACCCTGGACAAGCTCGCAGCGCTGGTCGGCATCAAACGGCCCACCATCCGTCGTGATCCTGTCCACTTCAAGCTGATTGCAGTACGCCCTGCCTCGATCACTTTCGTGAACCCCTCCACCTTTTAAGCAGCCGTCGCCCCGCGCACAGCCTTGGAGGGCGGGCAATCCTGCCCGCAACCCGCTTTCAGCCGGCTCCAAATGTGGGGTTGTCCGTATTCTGCCCATTTCCGATGCAGTCGCGAAAACGCCATCCACCTCCGCCACCAAACGGTAATCAGAATCCAGACGGCAACGCAGCCTCAAGATGGATTTGTTCTCCCGTAATCGGGTGCTCGAACCTCAGATAATGCGCATGCAGGAAATATCCTCCATCGCCAGGCAGACCCGGAAGATCTTCCAGAGGCTGGCCCGTGAAGCCGTACAGCGGATCCCCCACCAGGGGATGGCCAATGGACGCCAGATGGATTCTGATCTGATGTGGCCGACCCGAATGCAGGCTTACCTCAAATGTTGTGGTGGTGCCCTCGCGTGAGATCACCCTGGCCAATGATTTCGACGGTTTGCCAGCCCGGCTGGCCGCCCACACCGAACCGATGAGCGGGTGTGGCACCAGGCCAATGGGTGTCACGATCTCATAGGCGTCGTGTTCTGCAATGTTTTGCGCCAGCGCCCGGTAGATTTTCTGAATTTTCGGTGTGTTCCAGTTTGCGAATAGACTAGAAGCCGCCTGCGGTGTTTTGGCGAAGAGGACGATGCCGGTGGTAGCCCGACCCAACCGGTGCACGGGATTTGCGCTGGGAGCTTGCTCTTGTACCAGGCGCAGCAGGGTATTTTCCATGAAGCCGCCGCCGGGCAGCGTGGGCAGTCCGCTTGGTTTGTTGACCGCCAACAGATGAGCGTCTTCAAACAGGACTTCGAAGTGGCGGGGGGCGTCGGGTTCCGTCCACGGTGGTCGGTTCCAGACCAGGGTTTGGCCCAAAGTGATGGACTCGCTTCCGGCCCCGGTGACGCCATCGAGGGTGACTTCGCCGTTGTTCAGTTTTTCTTGCCAGGCTTGTGGAGTGGAGTGGGGGTACAGGCTTGCCAGATGGGAGAGCAGGGTCTGCCCATGGTATTTGCTGCTGATGATCGTTGCGTAAGCATAGCCCCGATTGAGCATGTAGTTTGAGCGTAAGCTATGGCAACATCCGTAGGTTTTTAATTCCCCGTGGTTTTTAATTCAACACTGATCGCGTGCAACTCCGACTCGCCCACGTTCTCCAGCGTGTGCGGCGGAAGGGGACCAGACCACAAGGCGCTCCCGGGAAGCACTGTTGCAATGCTGCGGCTGTCCACTACGACCCGGCCTTCGCCATCTCGTCTCACGAAATCACTCCAGCGGATGATATACAGCGCGCTCGGCCATCGATGTGTGTGGAGGGGCACGATCTGTCCCGGACCGACTTTCGTATCCAGTACCCGTACCGCTTCATTCTCGAGCAACACAGTGTGATGTTCAGACGCGGCAATCACGGCGTCCAGTTCATCGGGCCATCGATTCGGGTCGGACATGATCGGAGAGGAACTCTGGCCCCCAGTTACTTCATGACGGCCAGCCCAGTTTAGCCGATTCGGAATACCCGCGGCAACATCCTGGAGTGGGCGTGCCCGGTCTCGACCTGACGTATCACGCGCAAAACGGGGACTTGGCTCGACGCACGCCAGGCGATTTCTCCGGTCACTCTTCTTTGCGGATGGCTGCAATCTATATGCGCAAAACCGGGGCGCTATCTACTGCCGTTTGCCACACCAGGGGCCAATAGATTCCGAAATATTCATCAACCAGAATGTTACGCAATATCGTTCAGGCGCTGTTCGTCACGCCGCATATATCAAGCGCGCTTCGGAAAGCACACTGGGCCGGACCAGCGGCTTCAACGCGGGCTTAACGGCAAGATCGACGCGACGTCCGGGCAACGTACTTAGTTCACGGGTCATGGCCAAAACGCCCGGAAGACCAGGCCGCGCATCAGGCAGAGAATCGACAAGAAGATCGTAGTCGCTCTCCGGCTTCATTTCGCTGCGCGCCGCCGAACCAAACAGCGACAGCTCCTTCACTTGATGAAGGCGGCAGATATCGGCGACAGCGCTCTCGGGCAGTTCGATTCCGGCTGTTATTGTCATCGTCTGACTCCCGCCCGCCATTATCCAATAGCCGCATGGGGATTTGTCGTTCGTCACTTTATCGCAGTGAAAGCGCCGACTATCGGTACGGCAGTCGGCGGTCGCTTCCCGGCCGCGCGTTGATGAAGTCCGCGGCGGGCGATCGCGTAGTTTTCCAGGCGCCGGGCGGTACTGTACACCTGACCTTTCGAAAAACCGCATCGTCCAGCCAGCCGGTCTGTTCGGCCTCAAATGCTGATAAACTCTCTGATTGGCAGTTTTGAATTGCCACAAACAGACTAAGGAGAACCAGGATGCTTTACACCAGAAGAGATATCGGACGATTCGCAATGGCGGCAGGAGCCGCGGGAATCGCATCGCCGAAAATGTTTGGGGCAGCAAAACCGGATTCGAAGATTAAAGGAATCCAGATCGGCGCCATCACCTACAGTTACCGCAGTATGCCGGATCAGACTGCGGAAGCTCACCTGCAGTACTTTGTCGATTCCGGAATCAGCGCCATCGAACTTGAGACTCCGCTGAGCAACTGGACCCGCGAAAAAGGCAACTGGAGTTCCAGTCCGGCGGCTGCGCTTGCGGCTGCGGCTGGCGGTGGACGTGGCGGCGGTGGTGGCTTTGGCCGTGGCGGAAGCGGCGCAGGCGGCCGTGCTGGTGGCGGTGGCCGTGGTCCCGCCCAGACCTATCCCGTGGTTGCGGGCATGAAGGTCGGCTTCCCCAACGATCAGCCCGCAGGGCAGTGGAACGGTGTGGCGTGCCCCGCGGCGGCAGGTCGTGGTGGTGGTGGCGGGGCCGCCGGTGGTAGCGGACGCGGCGGTGGCGGTGGTGGTTTTGGCCGCGGTCCCCAGACGCCGGAACAGATCGCTGCGGCGGACGCCGAGCGTAAGTGGCGCCTCGCTCTGCCGATGAGCATCTTTAAGGAACTGCGCACTCTCTACAACAACGCCGGCGTGTCCATCTATGCGGTGAAGGAAGTCCATCAGGATACCGACGAGGATCTCGACTACACCTTCAACGTCGCCAAAACTCTCGGCGCCACGCACGTGACGCTCGAATTGCCGACCGGTCCTGACGCCGATAAGGAATTCAAGAGACTCGGCGATTGGGCGTTGAAGTACAAGATGCTCACCGCGTACCATACGCACCAGCAGGGCAGCATGACTGCACTCAACACTGCCTTCGAAGTTTCCAAAGGCAACGCGGCGAATGTCGATCTCGGTCACTTCATGGCCGCGACCAATCCCGGCGGAACGCCGCTCGACTTCCTGAACAAGTTCCACGACCGGATCGCCAGCTTCCATCTGAAGGATCGGACCTCGGTAGCTCACTGCGCGCTAAATCTGCCCTGGGGCACCGGCGAGACCCCCATTCCGCAGATCCTCCAGACCGTGCAGAAAAACAAGTGGACCATGCCGGCCACAATCGAACTGGAATACAACATTCCACAGGGCTCGGACGCCGTGAAGGAAGTCGCAAAATGCCTCGACTTCTGCCGCAAGGCCCTCGCCTAGTTCGTCATTCGCGTGCATCCGTGTTGATCTGTGGCCAACAGGCGTGACGTTTTCCCAGTCACGCCTGTTTCGCTGAATGGAATCAACAATATCCATCTGCAGCTCGAAATCCATCCGGCACAATGTGCACGTATGGAACCTACAGAGAAACAACTGACCGCTAACCGCGCCAACGCGGCGAAATCGACTGGCCCGCGCACCGTCATCGGCAAGCGAAACTCATCCCGGAACGGCCTCAAACACGGCATCTTGTCGAATGCCGTGCTGCTCGATGGCGAATCCCGCGCCACCTTCGTCGCCATCTACACAGAACTCGAACACGACCTCCGTCCCGCCGACGTCAACGAACGCATCCTCGTCCAGACCATGGCCCTGGCCCACTGGCGCAGACTCCGTGCCTGCACCCTCGAAACTGCTGGCATCAACCACGAGCAGCGCCGCCAGCCTGTCGACGAAACAGATCAGCATCCCCTCACCCGTACCATCAAAGCAATTCGTGCCGGTACCGGCGAAACCGGAAGCCTCGCCATCATTGGCCGTTATGAGACTCGTTTCGACACCCAATACAACCGGGCGCTCGATCGTTTCCTCCGCGTCCGGGCGCAAAAACGAACGGTGCCAGACGAACCGAGTGATCTCTTAGAAACTAAAGGATCTGCCCAGTGACCGCCAACCCAAAAAGCCTCACCTTCCGGCCTCGAATTGGCTTCACCAGGCCCCAAAACCGGCTTTGGTTCTCTCTGCGCTCTCTGCGAGGTCTCTGCGTGCTCCGCGTGAAACTCCGTGCCTTTTCCCCATCCCTCGCGTGTTATCTTTGTGCCAGGGAGTCCATGCGCCGCGCCTTAATCCTGACAGGCATCTTAGTAGTCTCCAGCAGCCTGATTCTGGCACAAGCGCTCTTCCAAAAGCCTGTCAAAGTCATCGGCGATTCGGACTTTATCGGCACCGCCGCTAACCCCCTTGCTTATCACACGATTGGCCCGAATTGGGTGGAGGGCAGGGAACTCCAGAAGCCCTCCGGTATCGCCCTCGATAACTCCGTCTCCCCACCCATCCTCTATATTGCCGATTCCGGCAACAACCGCGTTCTCGGCTATCGCTACACCACCCAAACTACCCCCGGTGCCCTCGCCGATATCGTTATCGGTCAGATCGATTTTTACAGCAACGTCGCCCAGAACCCCGCCAATGGCGGCCGCCAGACTGGTCTCAACAATCCGACCGGTCTCGCCGTCGATAGTGCCGGCAATCTCTATGTAGCCGATACCGGCAACAACCGCATCCTCCGCTTTCCTCAGCCGTTTTCCAGCGCCAATGCCAACCAGTTCCCCTCACTGGTGATCGGTCAAAAGACCTATGCCACCACCACTCAAAACCTCAGTGGACTGAGCGCATCGTCCCTGGCTATCAACGCCAACAACGCCGGACGCACCGGCATCGCCTTCGATTCGTCCGGCAACCTTTGGGTCGCTGATGGCGGCAACAACCGCGTTCTCCGTTTCCCCGCCTCCGCCCTTTCCGCAGGTGCCAATTTCCCCGCTGCCGATACCGTCATCGGGCAGCCCGGTTTCACCGCTACCTCCACCGTCTCTCCCAACCGCGGTTCGACCGCCGCGTTTTCGGGCCCGAATGGAATCTCCCTCGATAGTGCCGGAAACCTCTACGTGACGGATCAGCTGTATCGGGTGCTCGTTTTCAACGCCCCGCTGACCACGGCAATGGCAGCCTCCGCCATCCTCGGCGTAGATACGACATCCACCAGTGCCACCACTCCCACTCAAACGGAAATGAACGCCCCCACCGGCGTTTTAGGTCTCACCAGCGGCCCGGTTGTGGCCGATACCGGCAATAACCGCGTACTCGTCTACGCGCCGCAATCACAGTGGACGCAAACCACTCTGTCGCCCGCTGCCACCACCGTCATTGGCCAGACATCGTTCACCGTCAACACTGCCAATGAAGGCAATGCCGACGCTGGCGCGGGCACGCTCCAGACCCCCGTGGATTTCGCGCTGAACGTTTCCGAACTATACGTGGTCGATAGCGGCAACAACCGTGTTCTGGTCTTTACTTACGCCCCCACCGGAGTTTCCGCCAATGCCACCCGCGTAATCGGCCAACTCGATTTCCCCTACTACGGGCCGAATCTGGTGGATGGCAAGGGCTTTTCTTTCCCAGGCCCGTATCCCGGCGGCGCTGTCCTCGATAACAGCGTTGCGCCCGCCCGTCTCTACGTGGCCGATACCGTTAACAACCGCATTCTCGGCTTCAGGAATTTCACCAACCTGCAGAACGGGATTCCGGCCGATCTTGTGATTGGCCAGCCGGACTTCAATCGCATCGTCCCCAACTACCCGACCGGCAGCACTACCGTGCCTACTCAGTCCGGGCTCTATCTGCCCACCGGGTTGACCATCGATTCCGCGGGCAACCTGTATGTCTCCGATACCGGCAATAGCCGCGTCGTTCGCTTCCCCGCGCCCTATGCTTCAGGCACAACATCGCTCGAATCCGCCGACCTGGTCCTCGGCCAAACGAATTTTACGACTAATATTACCGACGCCACGTCCGTGACTCTCAACTCGCCGGTCGGCCTCGGTCTCACATCAGGCGCTGCCAAAGCGGGTGGCACCGCACCGGGCTGGCTCGCCGTAGCGGATAGTGCGCAGAACAGAGTTCTCATGTTCCCCACGCCGTTCGTCTCTGGCATGAACGCTTCTGTCGTGCTCGGGCAATCGAACTTCACCAACAGCACCGCGGGTGCCGGACTCACCGGCCTGAATTCGCCGCGCGGCCTGGCGATCGATCCGCAGGATCGCATCATTGTTGCCGATACCACCAACACCCGCGTGCAGATCTTCGATTCCGCTCCTTACCTCGCCAACGGCGCGCAGGCGGTGAACACCATTACCTCGGGCTTTACAACGCCGGTTTCGGTCTCGACCGGCCCCGGTGGAGACTTCTGGGTTGCCGATTATGGCGCGAACAGATCTCTCCATTTCCCGGCCGTGCCCAATTTGCCGCTGACCAACAATGCTCCGGATGCGTCGCTGGGAGGTGTTGGTCCGCACTGGGTCTATGTTGATACCGCTAACAACCTGCTGCTCACCGATTCGCTGAACCGCGTGCTCTACTTCGCACCGCAGATCAACCTCGCTAACGCGGCGACGTACAGCACGCGTGCGCTTGCCGCCGGCACGGTTGCCGCGCTGTTCCCGACCGTCACCACCAACTCCATCGCCAAAGGCACGGCCCCAGCCCCGGCCAACCAGTTCCCCCTGCCGACCGTCCTCGGTGATACCTCAGTGACGGTAGGTGGCACTCCTGTACCACTGCTCTACGTTTCCCCCGGGCAAGACAACATCATCCTGCCGCAGGCTCTCCCCACCAGCGGCTCGGTGGACCTGCAGGCTATCCAGGCGTCCACCGGTCAGATCCTCGGCGGTGCGGAGATTGAACTCGCCGCCGCCTCGCCAGGTCTGTTTGCATATTCCGGAGGAGCTGGTCCGTTGGTAGCTGTGAATTTACAGGACTCCACTCTGAACAGCACCGCACACCCGGTTGTGCGCGGCCAGTACGTCATCCTCTACGGCACCGGTGTGGGACCTGTCGCTAATCCGCCTGCGGATGGTACGGCGGCCTCCGGGCAACCAGCCTCCGATTTTCCGCAGGTGCTCATTGCTTCATCGGGCAGCACCACCAGTTCCACCGGCACAACGACGCCCCTGCCTGCCTTCATCCCTGCGACCGTGAACTACTCCGGCCTGGCGCCGGGCTTCGCAGGTCTCTGGCAGATCAACGTGCAGATACCCCTGGAGGCCCAGTCCGGCAGCGCGGTGGTGATTAAGCTCTACGAGAAGGACATCCCGAATCTCGATCAAACCAGCGCCCTGACCACTACGCTGGCAGTGAATTAACTGCGCATGCGCAGGATGAGATAGAAGCCCGCGAGTGAGAAGAGCGTATCCGGTGCCCATGCGGCCATGGCGGGCGGAAGATAGCCGACGTTGCCCATTTGCTCGAACAGTTTCTCCGCGCCCAGATAGGTCATCGCGAGACCGATGCTGACACCGACACCGGCCATCGCTCCGCGGTTACCGACCAGGAAGCCGAACGGTACTGAGATCAGCGCGATGGTGAGCGCGAACAGCGGGGTCGTGAATTTCTTGTAGTACTGCACCTCAAGTTTCACGGTGTTGAAGCCGGACTGATGCAGGTCCTGGATGTAGCTGGAGAGCTCCAGGTAGTTCATCTGCCGATCCTGGCCGGCTTTCTTAAGAAAGTCGGTCGGCACTTCGGTGATCTCAGGGAAACTGGTCGCGGTGAAGTGGTTGGTATGGCACTCTTCCACGCGATTGCAGATGTCGATCATATCGCCCTGTTCAAAGACCCACGCTTTGGGGCCGGATTCCCAGCGCGCGCGGCTGGCGCTGATCTGCCGGTTGAGCCGCCATGTCTTCGGGTCGATCTCGTAGACCCACGGATCGACCATGATGTTTTCCGTCGCGTCGAAGTAGCGGAAATAGAAGACGCGATAGTCGTGAATGATCCACTTGCGCTCGGGTCGCAGATAGGTCTGGGCAGGGCGGCCTTTGATCTCGTTGTGGATAGAATCCTGAATCTGGTTGGCGGTTGGAATCCAGGAGTAGTCGGCGGCGAAAGCCGCCGCGCTGAGCAGCACCGTCGCCAGAATGACGGGCAGGCCGAGGCGGCGGACGCTGACGCCGCAGGCTTTGAATGCGGTCACTTCATTGTTCTTGGTCATGACGCCGAACGTGACAAGAACGGCGAGCAGCACGCCGAACGGCAGCGTGTCGTAGATCAGCTCCGGTGTGAGGAACAGATGGAACTTGGCGGCGTGAGCCATAGGGACATGGTTCTTCACGATGTCGCCCAGCAGTTCGAAGAAGTTGTAGATCTGGATCATCACGACGAACGCCGCGATCCAGAGCACGAAATAAAACAGGAACCCGGACAGCACGTAATTGTCCATGATCCGGAAGATCACGAGCCGGAAGCCCACACGGCTTTCGGTGCTGCGCTCGCCGGGAAGCTTGCCCATGATGGAGGCGAACCATGCAGTGATTGCAAGACGCAGTCCGCCCAGGAGATCGCGGTCGCCCGGAAGTTCCATGCGGGCAATCATGATAATGCCGGCGAGGCCGAACACGGCATTCGGCAGCCATGAGGCCAATACGGGGCTCAGTGTGTGGGTACGCGCCATGTTGGTCAGCGCGATGAAGGCCATGTAGTAGCAGCAGAAGCAAAGGAAGATGGCCCAAACGTAGCCGGAAGAACGGCCCCCACGTTTCGACGAAGTGCCGAGCGGGATGCCGACCATCGCCAGCATCATGCAGGCAATCGGCAGGGCAAAGCGCTTGTGAAGTTCGAGTGCGCCGTCTATCCAGTCGTCCGATCCCCGTTTTTGCTTTGCCACGAAACGGATGAGCTCGCGTGTCTTCATCTCCCGGCGCGGCTTGTTGTCTTCGACGACAGGAGGCGCCTCGTTGAGCGCAGTATCGCCGGACGGCGCCATGGTGTGGATTGGCGATTCGTGCGTGCTCTGGTCGAGCATGTGCAGTTGTATGCGGTTATTCTTCGCGTCGGGAATTGCGAGGGCTTCGCGGGCCAGTGTGATGCGGGGACCGGTGGGTTGCTTGCCCTTGGCGGAGGCCGTGTTTCGCTCGGCGGGCGGTGTGGTGTCGGCAATGAAGACGTGGCTCCAGACGGCATTTCCGGTGCCTGAACTAACGTCGTCAACATAGAGCACTGTGTTGTCGTTAGTGAACTGCTCCTGGAAAATGCGGGGCTCCACATTGGCAGTGACCTGCTGGGTGGCCACCTTCTTCATCAGAGAGTAGGTCTTCTCTATGGCCAGCGGATTCAGCCATACGGTGCAGGCGCCGGAGGCCAGGGTCGCAAGGAAAGAGAAAACAATGACGGGCGTGACTACGATACGCGTGGAGACACCGGCTGAACGCAGAGCGACCATCTCGTTATCGCCCGACAGGCGGCCGAGGCCGACCAGAATGCCGACCAGCACGCCGAACGGGATGCTCAGCATCAGCACCGGAAGCAGGTTGAGAACGAGCAGTTCCAGCACGACTGCACCGCGCGCGGAACGCACCAGTAGCTCAAACAGCGGTCCAACGCCCTGAAGGAAGATGACGAACGTCGCGATGACGACCGCCAGAAAAGAGCTGGCCAGGATCTCGCGAAAGACGTAGCGGCCGAAGATCCTCATTTTTGCGAGAGCATCGGCGAGGGAGCGACGGGAAGCTTGGGAAGTTCGTCTTCCATCTTCGTCAGTTCGAGGTCGTCGATCAACACCGAAGGCGCCACTACGGAGACTTCCGCCGTATAGCCACCGCCACCGACCTGCGCAAATGTCGCGCCGTTTTCGAGGTAGTTCAGAGTAGCTTCATCGTCGCCGGCGGCCAGGATGTCTTTGAGAGAGCGGGCGTTTACCCCGCGCAATTTGACACCACGGATCATCTCTTCGTGGCCATCAAGATAGAGGCGGTAGACGTAGAGCGGCATGGAAACGGGACGGCCGCCACCTGCGCCGCCACCCATCAGCCGCCGCATCTCGTCGCTTGCAGCCGTGGACGGGAAATCCATCTTCTTAATGACGATGGCGTAGGTCAAGCCGCGCTGCTGGCAGAGGTCGATCATCTTCTTCTTCAAATCGGCCACCGAACTGGTCTCGTGCGCTTTGATGATGAGGTTGGTTGGAGCCGGAGATCCGCCCAGGAGCGCACGGCCGTTCGATTCGTTGTAGCCGCGAACGGGCAGGCGAGTCCGCAGGAAGTCCTTGAGGACGCCCTTCTCTACCAGCGAGACGGGAGTGGGCGAGACGCCTTCATCGTCAACTTCCGTGTGGCCGAAGAGCGGAAGTGTGGGGTCGTCGGTTACGTCGAACATTTCCGGCATGATGCGCACGCCGCGGCGGCCTTCGAGTTCCGTTGGGTTGCCGGCGCCAGCGCCAGTGAGTTTACGGTTGATGTGGAGGTTGCGGCCGAGGATCTCGGCCATCAGTTGCGCTGAGGCGACGCCTTCAAACAGGATGGGGCCGGAATAGTTATCTCCCATGGGCGCCGCAGCGAGTTTGGTGACGTTCTCGGCGACCGTTTTGGCGGCCTTCGTCAGCTCAGCCTCGCTCCACATCTTTGTGATGTCGTTGGTGTAGAAGAGCGCGGCGTCGCGCATGATCATGCCATCGGGAGCCTGTGCGGAAGCGCGGATCTGGAATTGGCCTTCGCTCTGCGGCAGGCGGACGAGCGAGCCCTCCGAGTTGACGAAGCGATGAATGGCGTCGATCGCGGTGTAATCGGCCACAGACGCGCGCAGGTTGGAGTAGTCGTTGAAAACGGCGGAGACGCGCTTTGTCCGTTCCGTCCACGTTTTGCCATCGAACTGGATGAGCGGCCGATCTTCCAGCAGCGTGTTGGGTTTAGCTTTGTCGAAGTCTGGCAGTTGTTCGCTGACGGTAACGCTGCGCAGTGCGGCGCGCTTGTGGGCAATGGCCTGGAGATCGGCCTTATAGGCAGCGTCGGTCTCGAGCCACAGGTACTGGCGGATGACAGTTGGATCGTCATCGAGCGGGAAGCCACTCAGAGAATAAGATGCGCCGCGCACGCCGCCGCCGGCGTAGTTGGTCTGATCGAAGTTGTAATCGCCTACGCGCAGTTGCATTGAGGGGTAGCGGAACGGCTCGGAAGTTGTGCCGAGCAGTCCACCCATCACGGCGGTGGCGGACCATTCGTGTCCGGTGTCTATGGAATAGCTGGCGAAGTATGGCTTCTCGAGTTGTTGCAGGGAGAGCGACATGGTGCGCTTCATCTCAGCCTGCAGGGCGTCGAAGATGGTGTCCGGCTTCGCGGCGGTCTGGGCGGTACAGATGCCGGCAGCGCCAATGAGAGGCAGAAGAGTATGGGCGAGTCTCAGTTTCAACGCGCGCCCCCGGTCAGCGGAGTGGGCTCAGGCGTGTTGGTGGGCGTCGGGCCCGGCGCCAACGGTGAAGGCAGAAGAGGCAACAGATCCTGACCTTGTTGTTTCTTTTCGACTTCGATCTCGGAGATCAGAATGGCAGGCGACACAGCCGACACGGGAACGCTGCCCGATTCGGCGCCACAGAAGCCGTTGAAGACTTCGAGTTTGTCCGAGGTGGCGAGGATTTTGGCGAAACTGGCCAGCGGCGTACCGACGATATCGGCACCGCGAATTAATTCATCGGGGCGGCCATCGGCGTAAACCTTATAGACGATCACGGGGACGACAGAGAAAGCCTGCAGGCCACCACGCTGAGTTGTGGTGAAGCCGTTGGTGATGTTGTCGAAGTAGATGCCGTAGGGCTTGTTCTGGCGCTTGATCTCATCGACGAGCATCTTCTTTAATTCGGCATCGGAGACCGCTTTGGAACTGCTGACGATCAGGTTGCTCTGGCGAGACACGACTTCGCGGCCAGGTTGGCGGCGGCCGTGGCCATTGGAATGGTCGAAACCATCGATTGGAGAGCGCGACATCAGGAAGTTCTTCAGAATGCCGTGGTCGACCGAAACGACGGGCCGGGCGAGCACGCCTTCGTCATCGTATTTGTAGTAGCCGTTGAGATCGACGCCAGCGATGCTCTTCAGTGTGGGGTCGAAGGTGACTGTGAGGAAATCCGGGAGGATCTTTTCGCCGACTTTCTGAGTGAAGGTCTGACCTTCGGATTCGTCTTTCTGGCGATGACCTTCGATGCGATGACCGAAGATTTCGTGGAAAAAGACGCCGGCCGCGCGACCGGAAAGAATCGCGGGTCCCACAAAGGGTTCGGCGACCGGAGCCTTCAGGAGATCTTCGACGTGGGTGGCAACCTTCTTAATGGCGGCGCGTACTTTCTCATCGTTGGGAAGACCGTTGGTGTCGAAGGCTTCAAAGGAATCGAAATCGGCGACGTCCATGCCGTCCTTCGATTTGGCGCTGGCTGAGATCATGATGCGGGCGTAACCACGACCCTGCTGGATCTTGGTGCCTTCGGTGCTCGCAAAATAGCGATTGTCCTGTTGGATGGAAACGGTGACGTTGGAGGAGAGCAGATCGGGATACTGCCGGAAGTCGCGGGACCAGTCGCGCGCGGATTGCGCCCACTTTTCTTCGCTCCAGACAGGCTGCGAGAGAGACTCCGTGTGGACGTAGCTTTCTTCCTTAGAGAAGTCGGCGGATTGGTCGCGATCGGCAGCTTTCACCTGCTGACCGGTCTTGATGCGAACCAGGCGATCGGCGGCGGCGCGGTAGACGCGGTCGGTTTCGAGCCACATGCGCTGTTTGAGCGCGCCGGGAATATCTTCAATAGTGACAGGCGCGGCGGAAGTGAACTGGATCTGCTCACCGCGGGCGCGGCGATAGTTGTCCATGGAGGGATCTCCGACTCGGACGGTAACGTCGAGATACCGGTTGTGCGTGTCGGAAGTGGAGGAGAGGACGCCGAGGGTGGCGCCTACGACGTGAGTGTTGAGGTCGGTGATCTCATACGCCATGAAGTAGGGTGGCGTGTCGGCTTTTTTCAGCGCGTCGAAATTGCGCTGGAGTTCCTGGCTCATGGTGTCGAGAACAACCGTGTCGCCGGCTCCGAACGCCACTACCGAAATGGCCAAAAGCGCGGTCAGTTTTGCGAGTTTCACAATGATTAGACGATAACACGGGGGAAACGTGTGGTTGTTGTTAAAACCTTTGGCCACAGATGAACACGGAGGGGCACGGATCAGAATGCTCTGGTGTGCCAGGATCAGGTTAGACGAATGATTCCTCCAGCCAGAAAACCTGAAGTGATGAGTCCGGCCGGACACTGGCCGCAGCTGCGCGCGGCGATTGAGGCCGGGGCGGATGCGATCTATTTTGGGCTGCAGCATTTTTCGGCGCGGGCGAAGGTTGGGTTTTCGCTGGAAGAATTGCCTGAGGTAATGAAGACGCTGCACGGCCGGGGTGTGCGGGGATATGTCACATTCAACACGCTGGTCTTTGAGCATGAACTGGGTGAGGCGGCGCGCGTAATTGCCGCCGCTGCACGGGCTGGCGTGGATGCGCTCATTGTTCAGGATGTGGGGATTTTGCGGCTGGCGCGGGCAATTGCTCCACAACTGGAACTGCATGCCAGTACGCAGATGAGCATCACGGATGCCTGGGGCACAAAGTTCGCGCGGGAACTGGGCGTGGATCGGGTGACGCTGGCGCGAGAGCTGTCGCTGCCTGAAGTGCGCGCGATTTATGACCAGACAGGCTGCGATCTGGAGATTTTTGTGCATGGAGCGCTTTGCGTGGCGTATTCGGGGCAGTGCTTTTCGTCGGAAGCGTGGGGCGGGCGGAGTGCGAATCGCGGGCAGTGTGCGCAGGCCTGTCGACTGCAATATGACCTGATGGTGGATGGTACCCAGGAACCGCTGGCAGATGCCAGGTATCTGCTTTCGCCGGGAGATCTCTGCACGGTGCCACAGGTACCGGAGATTGTGGCGGCGGGTGTGGGTGCGCTGAAGATTGAAGGCCGTTATAAGGATGCCGATTACGTGGCGCTGACTACGCGGGCTTATCGGCGGGCGGTGGATCAGGCGTGGGGTGAACTGCCAGTGGAGAAGGGCGATTCGGCGGTTGAGGCGCTTCAGTTGGAGCAGGTTTATTCGCGCGGGCTGGGTCCGTGGTTTGTTTCGGGGACGAATCATCAGGCAGTCGTGAAGGGGCGTGCGCCGCGGCATCGGGGCGTTGAGATGGGGCGCGTGGTGGCGGTGGAATTTGATCGGGTGGTGATTGCTCCGGAGGCCGCGCATAGACTGTCGCCGCTCAAGCCGGGTGATGGCGTGGTGTTCGATGCGGCGGATTGGCGGAGTCCGGGTGAGCCGGAAGAGGGCGGACGCGTCTATGAGGTGAAGGCGCGCGGGAAGAATCTGGAGGTGGCGTTCGGGAATCGGGCGGTGCGGTTTGATCGGGTTCGCGCGGGCGATTTGGTGTGGCGAACGGATGACCCGGAAGTGCATGCGCTGGCGCGCCCTTATACAGAAGCCACGGCGCCGGTAAGGAAGCAGGGTGTCTCGGTAAGCGTGGTGGCTGAAGAAGGTTCGCCGCTGCGAACGGAATGGGTTTGTGGCGCGGTGCGAGTGAGCGTGGAATCAGTTGGCGCGTTGCCAGCCGCGCGGGCGCAGGGACTTTCTTTGGAGATGGTCCGTGAGCAGTTTGGACGGCTGGGGAACACGGCGTATGCGCTGGGCGAGGTGACGCTTACGTTAAAGGGGCAGCCGTTTGCGCCGGTGTCTTTGCTGAATCAGATGCGGCGTGAGGCTGTGGAGAAGCTGGAGGCGGCGCAGACGGCGGAGCGCGGGATTGAGGTTCGGGATCCGATGGAAGCACTGGCGGGTTTGAGGGTTGCCGGGGGCGAAGTAGCGGTGATGGGAGATGCCCGGTTGCACCTGCTCGTGCGGACGCCGGAGCAATTGGAAGCGGCACTGGGGCTGGGGCCGGACAGCATCACGCTCGATTACCTGGATCTGTATGGACTGCGGCCTTCGGTGGAGCGTGTGAAGTCCGCTGGGATTCCCGCGCGAGTGGCGAGTCCGCGCGTGCTGAAGCCGGGTGAGGCGCGGATCGTGAAGTTCCTGCAGGATCTGGATTGCGAGATTTTGGTGCGGGCTACGGGGATTCTGCAGGCTTTGGGGGAGAAGTCCGGTCGATATCTGATTGGTGACTTCAGTTTGAATGCAGCGAATTCGATCAGTGCGGCGGAGTATTTCGCGCGCGGGGTTTCGCGGCTCACGCCGACGCACGATCTGAACGCCGCGCAGATTGCGGACCTGGCGCGAACGGCCGGCGCACACCGAATTGAGGCCATCGCGTATCAGCATTTGCCGGTGTTTCATACGGAGCATTGCGTGTTTTGCCGTTTTCTTTCGACGGGGACGAGTTACAAGGATTGCGGTCGGCCTTGCGAGAAGCATCGGGTGGAGTTAAGGGATGAATCAGGCAGATCGCATCCAGTGCTGGCGGATGTGGGTTGCCGGAATACGGTGTTTGGGGCGGAGGCGCAGGAGGCGAGCCAGCATCTGGGGGCTTGGCTGGCGGCGGGGATTCGGCATTTCCGGCTGGAGTTTGCGCATGAGAGCGGCGACGAGGTCGTGGCGGTGACGCGGGCGTTTCAGGCGGCGCTGGAGGGGCGGGGCACGTTTGCGGAATTGCAGAAGGAGTTGAAGGCCCGAGCGCCAGGCGGGGTGACGCAGGGGAGTTTGTTTGTGGCCAAGGATTACTTAACGTTGCCGATTTTGCAGTAGACCGCAGAAAAGGCCGTTTCACGCAAAGTTCGCAAAGAACTACGCAAAGACGCAAAGAAGATCGGCGAACTTCGGGACCTGACAGGGTCCGAAGTTTTGTGGTACGCTGAATTCATGGTAGCGACACTTAGTGAACTCGATGAGATCCGGGAGGTCTTCGGACTCTCGCGGGCGGAGATGGCTGAGTTGCTGGGACGCCGGGCTCAATCGCTCGCCGAGTGGGAGACACGGGGGATTCCGCTGGAACGGCGCGCGTCGGTCGAGCGTTTGCTCGATCTTGCAAAGTTGTTTCGGCGACGTCTGATTGCGTCCCGGATTCCGGAGATCGTGCGTACGCCCGACGCATGGCTGGGTAACCGCACAATTCTTGAAACGCTTCGCATCGATGGGGTGGACCCGATCTATGCATACCTGGGGCGGCTGTTCGACTACGGCGGCGTATAGATGGGCAGGCGCCGTACTATCGGCCGCAGTGGAAAGTACTATCGGGTTGTGGCGCCGGATTGGGTGGATGCGACCGACACTTCACATTCGAAGCTGCGCGGCGGGCGATGGAATCCGGCTGGCGAATTTGGCGCTCTTTACCTGAATGCCACGGTTCAAGTGGCGGCGGCGAATGTTCGTGCGCGGCACGCGGGGCGGGCGATTAAGCCTTTCGATCTGCTACCGAAGGCGCGTCCGGAACTGGTTAGTTTTGAAGTTCCGATGGTTGATGTGGTGGATGCATGCACTGCTGCGGGGATTGCGGCGCTGGATTTTGCGGGAAGTTTTCCGTACGATGTCGGTTGGCCGCCGTGTCAGGAGATTGGCCGACAGGCGCACGCAGACGGACTGCCTGGCGTGGCGGCACGATCTAACGCGGAGGCAACTGCTACCACTTGGGTTGGCGAAGAACTGGCTCTATTTGAAAAGCCTCGTGTGCGGGCAGCGCGGGTTCGGCGTCGATTTGCGGAATGGTATCCAGATCCGATTCCTGGCTAGAAATCAGGGGGAACGATCAGTCCGTATCGGGTTTTTCCGCGTGCTCGATGATGAGTCTTTCCACGGGTGCTTTTGTCGGCTCGAGTTTCAAGCCGAGCTGATCCTGAACTGCTGTGAAAATCGATAGCGAAGCAGTAGCGTCGGGAGGAGTGAAATTGTCTGGTGTCCAATCGAGCCTGATCTTGAAATTCCCGGCGAGGCCGGTGCGGTCCATGACCGGGCGCCCGGAAGCGCCGGAGAGCTGACGGGCTAAAAAATCCATATTCACGGTACCCTCCATATGTTTGCCGGTATCGGTTGGCCAGCCGCGGATGCCCACGCGATCGTCCGAAGGACCAAGTTTCGCGCCAGTTTTGGCGAAGACGAGGGCATAGACCGGCGTTTCGACGTTTTCGCGACGGATGACTAGTTTGAAGCGGTCCGCCAGCAGGGACTGGAGCATCTGTCTCAGCTGCTCCCGGGCTGGTTCTCCGCCAGACGCCTTCGCCTCAATGTCATAAAGTGCCCCGCCTTTACCCTCTTTACCCCAATCTGGTGCATTCGAGATCTGGTCGAGCCGGACGTTGAAAGCGTCGGCGACGAGGTCCATCAGGCTGACGGCGGTCTCTTCGACTCTTGTGCCGGACATGGACAGGCCAGTGACTGTGACCGGCCCGGCATGAGGCTTTACTGACACCGCCTCAAATTCCAGCTTCGTTGGAGCCTGGCCGCGCGAGGTGCTTGACGCAAGAAGGAGAAGGCTGGTCAGCGCAGCAATAGTAGCCGTTCCTCGCACAGGTTCAACCTCCCCGTTGATTCTAACTCAGATTGCGAACTTTCCAAGTCCTCGTGCGGGCGGCGAGGGTACCAGCCAACGAATCCATTCCGGTGACTGATCAAAGACAGGGCGCTTGTCACGTTGATCGAAGGGCGACGGCTGGTTTTCCCTTCCTGCCTGACGTACCTTGGCAGGAGGAGCAAGACTATGGCAACGGCAACTCTTGATTGGTCACAATGCCCCGCTGTGGAGAGCATCCCCGGCAAGGTGAGCGGCTCATGGGTATTTCGCGGAACACGAATGCCCGTGCAGGCGGTGTTCGAAAATCTTGAGGCTGGAATGTCGGTGAATGAGATCACGGAAGTTTTTGACGTGACGCCGGAGGAAGTAAGAGCGGTGCTGCACTTCGCGAGCCAAAGCCTTGCGAAAGAGCCAGCGTTCGGTTAATGAAGATTTTTATTCGATAACGGCACACCGAGGCCTATTGCCCTTAGTTTACCCGGCCATGAAGTCACCTTTGCGCGGCGGATCGGCTGGCACGAACTGGAAAACGGCCACCTCATTCAGCAGGCCGAGGAAGCCGGATACGACGTGCTTCTCAGCACCGACAAGAATATCCGATATCAGCAGAACCTTACAGAGCGGAAAATTGCGCTCGTCATCCTCGGTAACCAGCAATGGCCCCTTGTCATGCTACACCTCGATAAAATCGCTGCCGCAGTTAATTCGGCAACACCGGGAAGCTTTGCCGAGGTCGATATCCCTTTCGAGTAGCAAGCGGCCGGCGCTGTTCGCGGCGCGAAGCTCGGTCTGAGTTATGGTCGCGAACACGGTGTCCGCGGCCTTCTCTGCAGCATTCTGGCCGCTTACCTGGAGAATGCACGCGGTTGTTCCCGGTATACTGGGGGTTTCTCTTAAATCAAAATCATGACCATCATGGATGTCAACCAGATCCGGCAGATCCTGCCGCATCGCTACCCTTTTCTGCTTGTCGATCGCATTATCGAGATGGACGAGACGCATATCGTTGGCATCAAGAACGTGACAGCTAATGAGCCGTTTTTTCAGGGCCATTTCCCCGAATTTCCTGTCATGCCGGGCGTTTTGATTGTGGAAGCGATGGCGCAGACCGCCGGCGTTCAGGTGCTCGCCAGCATACCGGACCGGCACAACAAGCTGGTGTTCCTGGTTTCCGTGGACGCGGCGCGGTTCCGCAAGCCTGTTGTGCCTGGCGATCAGCTTCGCATTGAGATGCGCGTCACACGTCGCAAGGGTACTGTGGCCAAAATGGCCGGTCAGGTGACCGTGGATGGTGTGCTTGTTGCGGAAGCTGAAGTGATGTGCAAACTCGAAGACAAGGTCGCGGAAACCGCGGCTCTCTAGCGAATGCCAATTCATCCGACAGCGATTGTCGACCCGGGGGCGAGCGTTCATCCCGAGGCGGAAGTGGGTCCATTTTGCGTGGTGGGGGCCGAGGTGGAGATTGGTGCGCGCACGCGCCTGATGGCTCACATGTATGTGGAGGGTCCAACGACGATTGGGGAAGACAATGTCTTCTATCCTTATTCGTCGGTGGGTGCGGTATCGCAGGATCTGAAATTCAGAGGCGAACGGGCGTTCACGAAGATCGGCAATCGCAACAGCATTCGCGAGTTTGTGACGATTCATCGCGGCACGCAGGGCGGCGGACTGTATACGACTATCGGCGACGATTGCCTGATTATGACGTACGCGCACATCGCGCATGACTGCACGATCGGCAATCACGTGATTTTGGGCAACAGTGTGGGGCTTTCCGGGCATGTCACGGTGGAAGACTGGGCGGACGTGAGTCCATACAGCGGCGTGCACCAGTTTTGCCGGATCGGACGGCATGCGTTCGTGGGGCCATACAGCGTGATCAAGCAGGATGTGATGCCGTTTTCGCTGACGAGCGTGCAGCCGGAAGTGCAGGTTTACGGCGCGAATTCGATTGGTCTGGCTCGGCGCGGCTTTGAAAAGCCGGCGATTGAGACGCTGCAGACGGCGTTCCGGTTGCTGACGCGCGCCGGGCTGAACACGAGCCAGGCGGTGGAGCGCATCCGGGCCGAGGTGACGCCTACACCCGAACTGGAAGAACTGCTCGGGTTCATCGCGGCATCGGAGCGCGGTGTGATTAAGGGATGAAGTACGGCATCATCGCCGGTAACGGTCGTTTCCCGGTTCTGGCGCTTGAAACGGCGCGCAAACAGGGCGATGAAGTCATAGCGATTGCGATCAAGGAAGAGGCGTCGGCAGAAGTGGAGCGGGCGGCGGCTCGCTGCCACTGGATTTCGCTGGGTGAGTTGAGCCGGCTGATCGAAATCTGTAAAGAAGAGGGCATTACGCAGATCATGATGGCGGGGCAGGTGAAGCACGCGAAGATTTTTTCTTCGATTCGCCCCGACTGGCGGCTGTTTAAGGTCCTGGCGGCGCTGCCATCGAAGAATACCGATTCGCTGATTGGCGCGGTGCAGAAGGTGCTGCTGGACGAGGGCATTTCACTCGTGGATTCGACGCTGCTATTGAAGCCGTTGCTGGCGGGGATGGGCGCGATCACGCGGCGGAAGTTCGATGCCGATGAAGAGCGGGATGTCGAGTATGGGCGGAAGATTGCACATGCGCTGGCGAGCCTGGATCTGGGGCAGAGCGTGGCGATAGCTGATAAGGCCTGCGTGGCGCTGGAAGCGATGGAAGGGACGGACGCAATGCTGCGGCGGGCGGCGAGTTTAGTGGAAGGTAAGCGGTTGTCTCTGGTAAAGGCGTCGGCGCGGCGCCGGCATTTGCTGTTTGACGTGCCGGCCATCGGGCCGAATACGATCGACGTGATGGTGGAAACGAACACGACGGCGCTGGCGGTGGACGCGGGGCGGACGCTGCTGCTGGATCGGGACGAAATGCTTGAGAAAGCCAATGCAGCGAAGATCGCGATTGTGGGAATGGAGACGCTGGGATGAGTGACACGCTGCGATTGGAAAATGGGCAGATTACCAATCTGCCCCACATTGCTGCGATTGTGTGGGAGACCCTGAAATGAGTGACATCACTCGCGTTGCGGTGATTGGGGCTGGTGGTTTTGGACGGAACCATGTGCGGGTGGTTTCAGAGAATCCGCGTGCGCGGCTCACGCATGTGGTGGATACGGATTCGCGACGGGCAAAGGAACAGGCTGAGCTTCATGGTGCTCTGGCGGCGGGTTCGGTTGAGGAAGTTATTGGGCAGATCGACGCGGCGATCGTAGCGGTGCCTACTTCAGCGCATGCAGAGATTGGCTGCAAACTGCTGGAGGCCGGGATTGATGTGTTGGTAGAGAAGCCAATCGCGCCCACGCTGGCGGAAGCAGACAAGCTGGTGGCGGCTGCGGAGCGCAATGGCCGGATGCTGCAGGTGGGGCATCTGGAGCGGTTCAATCCGGCGATTGTGGAATTGGAACGGATCGCGACGCTGCCGCTGTTTTTTGAGATCCACCGGATGAGCGTGTTCACACTGCGCAGTCTGGATGTGGATGTGGTGCTGGATCTGATGATCCACGATTTGGATATTGTGCTGGCGCTGGCACGGGCGGAGTTGACGGAGATTCGGGCTGCCGGGATTTCGGTGCTCTCGCCCAAGGTGGATATCGCGAATGTCCGGCTGGAGTTCGCGGACGGGTGCGTGGCGAATCTGACGGCGAGCAGGGTATCGACGGAGAAGATTCGAAAACTGCGGGTGTTTCAGCCGGGGCAGTACATTTCGCTCGACTATGCGAAGCAATCGGCGGCAGTTTGCACGGTGGGCGGGGCGGAGGGGATTGCATTTACGCAGCTTCCGGTTGCGTCAGCCGAGCCGCTAAAACTGCAGTTTGAGGCATTTCTGGATGCGGTGGAGACGCGTCAGGAACCGAAACTGACGGGAAAGGTGGCGCGTCGAACGCTGCAAGTGGCGCTGGCAGTTCTTGATAGAATCGAACAGCACGCGGGCCTGGTTGGAAATACAATGACTGCCTGGAAGCAAACGACAGGATGGAAACAATAGAACCATCCGGTTCCGTTAACCCTGGTACGGAACACGATCCGAATTTCCTGCTGGTTTACGACTACAGCGGCGACTGGCCAAGATGGAAACAGGCCGCCGTTGGCTCGGTGATATTTCACGTAATCGCGATTACGGCGCTGTTTCTGATCAAAGGCGGAGCTTACGAGCCGCCCCCGCCGGAAAGGCTCTATGAGCCGCATGTCACGCACCTCTATTTGCCGAAAGAACTGACGCAGAAGGCCCCAAACAAAGGGCCGCTGGCGAAGATGCTGCTGGCTCCGGCGATTGCGCCTAATCCGAAGTTGTCGGAGCCGGCTCCTAAAGCGACTCCGCCCCCGGCGCCGGCACCGACTCCGCAACCCGTCCAGCAACCGAAACCACCTGTGCCGACACCGGTTCCTCCGCCTCCCGCGCCGACACCTGTGGAGGCGGCGCGGAATCAGCCGCCGGCGTCCACACCTCCGCCGGTTGTGGTCCCGAAGCCGGAAGCACCGAAGATGATTGTGGAGGACTCGATTCAGGCGCATCCGCCAGCGCTGAAATCGGGTGCACCGCTGCTGAACAACTCGATTCAGGACGCAGTGCAGGCACATACTGCCGGCGGGGCGCCACTATCTCACACACGCGTCAGTGAATCGGACGAGGCAGGGTCCGGTGCGGGCGTGCGATTGCCGCCTTCGGCCGGGCGTGCTCAATCGAGCCTGGAGATCAAGAGCGACCCTATGGGGGTGGATTTCCGGCCTTATCTCCTGCGGGTGCTGCAGGCGGTGAAGACGAACTGGTTCGCTGTTTATCCTACTTCCGCTAAGTTGGGTACGCGGGGACAGGTGGTGCTGGAATTCCGGATTTTGAAGGACGGCCACGTGCAGAAGATCGTCAACACGGAGGGATCGGGAGCGCGACCGCTGGATGAAGCAGCGGTGGCGGCTATAGGAATGTCCAGCCCTTTACCACCGCTGCCGAACGAATTTAAGGGCGATAATATCGTGCTCCAGATGTCCTTCATGTACAACATGCCGAAGTAAAACGGCCTCTCAGGCGTGGCGTACATTTCAATGCCAATTTCCGAACAGACTCTGAAATACGCGCTATCAAAATTTTGATTGAAGAACGCGGAAGGCGCAGTGTGGTGGATCATACAACAGCGAGGCGACAACAAGCCGACGGCGATCCGCGAAAGATTGCAAACCACTTAGCCCGCCACTCGTTGTCGGGTAATCAACTGATTGGCAGCTGGTAAGCGAGCGTTACGTGGATGACTGCTTCTTACAGTTATTTACTTTTGTCTTGACAGTGGAATGATGTAACTGTACTAT
>CAIKAS010000027.1 GCA_903825445.1 uncultured Acidobacteriia bacterium | reverse complement strand
CGGGTCGAAGGTATCGCGCGACTGCCAGAGCTTCAGCACGACGAGTCGTCGTACGAGCGGCTGGTCGAGTGGCCGCGTCGCAAACGTTCCAAGGTCGTAGATGTCGCGCGCTTTGTTGCGCTGATAGCAGGCGCGGATTTTCTCGGCGATAATCTCCGGCAGCGCAAGGCATGTGATGTCACCGGGCACAAATGGCAGCAGCCTGAAATAGCTCTGATCGCACTGTGGCAGGCGCGCCGTCGCGAGCGTCGGCGTCTCCCGGCGGCTGATCTGGAGCTTGATCTCGCTTTCGCCGCTGCCGTTCCAGGCGTGGGAGTAGATAGGGTTGACGCCCCACGACAAGCCGTCCTGAGTTTCGTAATAGCTGTCGTCCGGAATGCTGAATTGAATGCCGTGAAAGGATTGCGCGAAGGCCTCCATCATGTCTAAGATGATGGTCTCGTGGTCGTGCTCCCCGAGTGCGGTGAAATCCAGATCGGTGGAAAAGCGGCCTTGACTGCCAATGATCATCTTGCGCAGGCAGGTACCGCCCTTGAACGCGAACCGGTCGAGCATGCCACGCTCCGACAGAAGCTGGAGCAGGTACGTCAGGACGACTTCCTTTTCCGCGATCATGATGTCGCGCAGGCCCGATTCGGCGGAGTAGCGTTGCACTTGGGGACGGGGGAGCATCTTAGGTTTCCTTCTTAATGATTCGCCGCCGCCCCAAGCCGGCGCTTTCGTGCAGTTCTTTCCGCGTCGCGTTGACAAAAACGCGCCACGTGGGGTCATAGCCGACGGCGTCTTTCACCGTTTCTTTGGCACCGAGGAACGCCTTGCGGCTGCGGCTGCCTAGGAGCAGCAGGCGGTCGCGCACGTCCGGCGGAATATCCGCGCCGGCGTGATCGACGAGCCACCCGACCCGGAGGATGAGGGGGGCCGATCCGATCCGTTCGAGATAATCGGCAGTCTTTTGCCAGTCGAACCGCCGGCTGGCCGTCGCCACGATGGCTGCCACTTCCCCGACGCCTCCTGCCAGTTCGGGGCGGTCTACGCAATCAATCACCGTCTTTTCTCGATCGGACATGACCGCCTTGTATCCGAGCACATCGACGGGACCGAAGCCAAAAAACTTGTTTGCTGCTGGATTTACGATTCGGACCTCCGCTTCGCCGATCCGCCGGTCGCGAAGATGGAGCGGGGTAGCCAGCCAGATCACATTGCGGTGCTGAGTCGTCAATCCGTAATGGCCGGCGGCGGTGCCGTACCCGATGTAATAAGGTTCGACGATGCGGCTCGCCAAGGCCAGCAGATTGCTTTCTCCGAGCGCCTCGGGTCCCTGATCGGGTGGAATCAACAGGTACTTCCCCCAGCTGGCACGTTCAAGCCATCCCTTGCTCCGCAGGGAGTGGATGACATGGTCGGCGGCTTTCTCACTAACCCCAAGCAAATTAATGATTTCCCGACGCGCGACTTCACGACGGCCTTGCTCGGTCAGCGCAAGCACAATGCGGCTTTCGCTCGGTGACAGTGAACGGGTCGAGAACTCCATGGGAATCTAAAGCACAAAACCCCGAAAAAAAGGGGGTTATGATTAGCAGGCTACCATGGCTGTCATGTTCTGTCAATGCCATGCACGAAACCCCGTATAACGCGGGGTTTTGTAAATATCTCGGATAGCTTCTAGAGCCAAGGGCCGAATGGAAGGCTGAATGACCGGGAGCGATGCACGATGAACGCTCGAATCCACATTTGCCAGAGACGGATCTCCGGGGACGTATTTCGAACTTTTGCCGCTAATGTGCCAGCCGGGGCCTGTATTGTCTCGCCGTCCCGCTCATGTGCCATAGCAGGGGTGCAGCGTGAGAACCGCCCCTCTACGTCCGCGTGAGCACGCGTGCCGAAGAGCGCGGACGTCGCGGCAATTCTCGCCAACAGTTCGACCGTTGGGTGTGGTGGCGTCTTCATGCAACCGCCCCGCGCGGACCGACAGCGAGGTGCCGCGTGATGCCTTGTTAAGGCGCTTCGACCCTCTACCGGGTTTTGATATAGTGTGGAACACATGGTTCCTGACAGCCCGTTAACCCTGCTCACGCGAGCCAGGCGGTCATTTGCTGAAATCAGGGCCGCATTCCCGTTCCCGGACAGTCCAGAAACAGTAATCGTAATTGACCAAGACCCGCCCGGCGAATACCGGATTCGGGCCAGGTTCGACGGTGATCCGGCGCGTCCTGCCCTATGGGTAGAACGCTTCCCGAAACCAAATCTTCCGCCGCCTTTGACGGGAGAAGAGCCGGAATACCCGGCGAGGGTGCGGCAGGGTTTCGATGCGTTTTCGGACGGCTCGCAGTTTGGCTGGCTGAAACGCCCCGTTTCAGAAGCTCCTCTTTCCAGCGCAGATATTATCGGCATTGTACGGGGTTTGCTGTGATTCGCGAGGCCATGAGGCAGGCCGTCATCGTTGCTGCTGTACTGGGAGTATTCATGTTCCCCGCGTCCGCCCAAGACCGTGCATTCATTGTGGGCCAGATTCAAAAATGGCAGCAGGCCGTTGCTGCGAACCCAAGGGATTATGAGGCTCTGGCGGCTATTGGCGCCGCCTACGGCAAACTCGGTGACTACAGCAAGGCCGTCACGTACTTCAACAAGGCGATTGCAATAAACCCGTCGTATGCGGATGCCTATTTGGGTTTAGGAACCTCCTACGGGTTTCTGCAGCAGCCGGAACAGGCGATAGCTGCTCTGAGGAAAGCCGTGTCCCTCGACCCCAATAATCCCAATGCCCACGGAAAGCTGGGCACAACTCTCGGGCGAGCGGGCCAGTACGGAGCCGCGATAACCGAGCTGAAGGAGGCTGTACGGCTGAAGCCGGATTTGGCGGACGCTCACTTCGCTCTGGGCTTGGCATACCTTTCATCAGGAGACCGACAGCGGGCAAATTCGGAGGTCGATATTCTGTCCCGCCTGGACCCGGAATCGGCAAAGCAGCTCCGAGGAGTTTTAAGTCAAAAATAGTCTCCCCGCGGGCGGGCTCCTTCCCTGACACACGGGATCCGTCGCTCGACCAGCGGGAGTGCCAGCAAGTGAAAGGGAGGATGCTGTGGGAGTGCTGAACAAGATCTTCGGTTTGGCCAAAATGCGCGAAACGGACGGGTTGCTCGAGACGGGCTATACGAATCTGAAACTCGGAATTTTTACGCGACTCGTGAAGAAATACCGACCCCTCTATGGTGAGCAGCAAGCCAACCTTTTGGCCGTGGCCGTCATTCATGAAGCGCTTATTGTGGAGCCCGCCAATACGGCTGGCGAGAACTACCGCGCGAATAACAGAGCACTGATATTCGACGAGGCCATGCGCTTGAACTCAGATCGCGAAATAGCTGAAGCTTTCTCATACCTCTACGCGGCTAGGAGCTTCCATTTGGTACGCGCAACCGGCAGCGTGGTTTCAGACCAATCTGTTGCGCTCGTGAATCGGGCAACGGAACTGTCGTTGTATATTCCGAGTACCTACGATCTTTGCGGGAGCGACGATTTCGGCACCTGTATTCACGCCATTTCCGAGTACGCATCCCTGTTCGTAGAATCAGCCCCTAAGCCGTAAGTCGATGCGGCTCTTCCTTTCAGGGCTG
>CAIKAS010000026.1 GCA_903825445.1 uncultured Acidobacteriia bacterium | reverse complement strand
GGCAGATTGGTAATCTGCCCTTCCCGCTGAACGGAACAGCAGCGCGACACCACCAACTCAACCGGTAGTAAGCGGCCTCTACCCTCACTGCCGCTTCTGACTCGAACAGGTCGAGATCCCAAATGGAATGTACGCCGGGCAACTCCCCGCCAACCCCGTCAGCAACGGGATGATGCCAATCCATCCCCACGCCGTTTGAGGACCAATGACCACCAAACTCAACAGCCCTAAACCCAGAACAACGCGAATAACTCTGTCCGTGGTTCCTGCATTCTGCTTGAACATCGTTTTCTCCTTTTTAACCTTGCACTCCGAGCTTCCGGAGGATTGTCATCATCGGGCACCAGTTCGTGAACGCCGATTGAAAAAGATTCAGCCCCACGAAAGCCGTAAACAGGTACCAGTTCGGGTTCACCCAATAGCCCAGCGCCAGACTCAACATCACAAACGCGCCGGCAATCATTCGCAACATGCGGTCCACAGTCATACAATGCTGCTCCTTTTTCGATTGAAGACGTAAAACAACACCGGAACGGTCATGCGGGAAAGCAGCAGCGATGCTATTTCCCCCGCCATCAGGGCAATCGCCAGCCCCTGAAAAATAGGATCGAACAGAATCACCGATGAACCCGCCACTACAGCTGCTGCCGTCAGCATCATCGGCCGGAAACGCACTGCCCCTGCATCGATAACCGCCGCGTCCAGCGCCATACCTTCGGCCAGTCGGAGCTCGATGAAATCCACCAGAATAATGGAATTCCTCACCACGATGCCCGCCCCTGCAATGAAGCCAATCATCGAAGTGGCCGTGAAGAAGGCGTGCAGCAAGCCATGCGCCGGCACAATCCCCACCAGCGAGAACGGAATCGCGGCCATAATGATCAGCGGTGTCAGAAAAGACTGGAACCAGCCAACCACCAGCCCGTAGATAAGAATCAGAACCGCCGCAAACGCAATCCCCAGATCCCGAAATACCTCATACGTGATGTGCCACTCCCCGTCCCACTTCATCGAGTACCGCGAACTGTCGGAGGGCAGAGCCGCCATATGCTGCTCGATCTGGTAGCCCTCAGGAATCCTGATCTTGTCGATCTCCGGACCCAGCTTAAGCACCGCATAAACAGGACTCTCGATCTCCCCCGCAATGTCCGCCGTAACGTAGGTGACCGGCATCAGATTCTTGTGGTAGATGCTTTTGTCCTCAATCGTGCTCGTCACATGCACCAGCTCCGAAAGCGCAACCGACTGTCCGTTAGCGCCGGAAATCTTCAGCCCTTTTATGCGGTCCATGTCCGATCGCGAAGCCCGATCCAGGCGCACAAGCAACGGAATATCTTCCTTCTCTGAATCCTGATGCATCAACCCGGCAGCGTAACCGGCCGACGCCACCTGCAACTCCCGCGCAATATCGTCGTCGGAGATTCCGTTCAGAGCGGCCTTCTCTTTGTCCAGGGAAAGTGTGTACTTCTGCTGGTCGTCTTCCACATACCAGTCCACGTCCACAACGCCCTTCGTTCGCTTGAAAAGATCGCGTATCTGACCGGCCAGCGCGATGCGCCCGTCCAAACTCGGACCGTAGATCTCCGCCACCATTGTTTCCAGAACCGGTGGCCCCGGCGGTACTTCCGCCACCTTGATCCGCGCACCATAACGCTCCGCAATCGGTTCAATGCGCTTGCGGACCTGCTTGGCGATCTCATGGCTCTGCAGCTCGCGCTTGCCTTTGGGTAACAAGTTGACCTGAATGTCCGCTACATTGGCGCCACGCCGAAGGTAGTAATGTCGAACCAGACCATTGAAGTTGTAGGGCGAAGCGGTTCCGGCATACGTCTCAACATTCACCACCTCGCGCTGTTTCTGCGTCTCTTCCGCCAGTAACTGTGCCAAACGCGCAGTTTCTTCGAGTGTGGTGCCGTTCGGCATGTCGATAATCACCTGGAACTCGCTCTTGTTATCGAACGGCAGCATCTTGACCTTGACGAAGCCCGTATAGAACAGAGAGCATGACCCTAACAGCAGGAGAACAACGCCGCCCAGAAAACTCCAGCGCAGCAGCGGACGATGCAGCAACCCGCCCATGAACACGCGGTAGCCGCGCGTCACAATCCCCTCTCTGTCGCCTTCGTGGTGTTTGCCCGGCTTCAGAATCCGCACCGCCGCCCACGGCGTCACAATAAACGCCACCAACAATGAAAACAGCATCGCCGCACTCGCCCCAATGGGGATCGGCCGCATGTACGGCCCCATTAGGCCGCCTACAAACGCCATCGGAAGAATCGCCGCCACCACGGCCAGTGTGGCCAGAATCGTCGGATTGCCAACCTCATCCACTGCCTCAATGGCAACCTCAAATGGCGGACGGCCCTGGTTAGCCTGCATGCGCCAGTGCCTCACAATGTTTTCCACTACCACAATGGCGTCGTCGACCAGAATGCCGATGGAAAAGATCAGGGCAAACAGCGTGATGCGGTTGAGCGTATACCCATACAAATAGAAGACCGTGAGTGTCAGCGCCAGCGTGACCGGAATCGCGATGAATACGATCAGCGATTCACGCAGCCCCAGCACAATCGCCACCAGCACGCTGACCGAAATTACTGCGATCAGCATGTGCCAAAGCAGTTCGTCGGATTTCTCCTTCGCTGTGTCGCCATAGTTGCGCGTGATCGTCATCGCAACGTCGGACGGAATCACGGCGCCCCGCAAAGGTTCCAGTCGCCGCAGCACCTCCTCGCCAACAGTAACCGCATTCGTGCCCTTGCGCTTGGCGATCGCGATAGTCACCGCCGGATAGAAGCCATGGCCATCGGAGAACCGAACATACTGTGCCGGCTCTTCACCACCATCGGTTACCTGCGCAACATCGCGAACGAAGATCGCATGGCCGTTCGCTACGCCCGCCACCACTCCCCCAACGTCCTCTGCCGTTCGAAGCACGTCTCCGGATTCCAGTAGATACTCCCGGTTACCGGTGGCGAATTGCCCCGAAGGTAATTTCCGGTTCGAAAGACCCAGCGCATTGACCACCTGCAGTGGCGAAAGATTGTGCGCACTGAGACGCGCCGGATCGAGCGTGATCCCGATCTCGCGTCGCTGCCCTCCAATCGGAACCACGCTGGAGACGTCCGGCGTTTGCTTGATCGTATCGTCCGCCTGTGCGGCAATCCGACGAAGTTCCAGATCGCTGTGGTTCTTGCTCCAAAACGTAAGAGCCAGAATAGGAACATCGTCGATCGAACGCGGCTTTACCAGCGGCGGCGACGCGCCCGGCGGAATCAGATCCAGATTTGCGTTCAGCTTCTGATTCAGCCGGACAATGCTCTTCTCTTCATCCTGTCCCACAAGAAATCTGACGATAGCGGTAGATTGCCCCGGACTCGAAGTCGTGTAGATGTATTCCACGCCCGGGATCTCCCACAACAGCTTCTCCATCGGTTTAGTAACACGTTCTTCCACCTCGCGCGCAGAGACGCCCGGCATCTTGACAAACACATCCACCATCGGAACAATGATCTGCGGCTCCTCTTCGCGCGGCAGTTTGATCACGGCAAACAGCCCCAGCAGAAGTGAACCCGCGATGACCAGCGGCGTGAGCTTGGAACCAATCCAGATACTCGCGAATTTTCCGGCAATCCCGAGATGGCGCGGGGCGCTCATCGGCCCGTCTCCACCGGCGTCCCGTCGCTCAGCCCGGCTGGAATTGGCGCAACAATCTTCTCTCCCGCCGTGAGCCCTGAAAGTATTTCAACCGCTTCCTTATTCCGTTCTCCACTAGTCACCAGTCTCATGCGCGCGACGCCGCCATCGGCCACGTACACCGATTCCAGTTGCCCATGTTCGACGACCGCCGAGCCCGGTATCGCCAGCAGCGTCCGGCTTCCCAGCTGAAACCTTGCCCGTCCGAACATGCCCGACCGCAGGCCCTGCAAGGCGGGCAAGTTGATCCTGACCGTCGACGCTCTGGACGCCGCATCGATTGCAGGTACGATCTCCGAGACGTGCGCTTCAACCACCCGCTGATCGTCGAGCGCAACGGACATCGCTTGCCCCACCTTAATTGACGACACCTTCGACTCTTCCACCTCTGCCTCCAAACGATAAGCGCCTTCACGTTCGATGGTCATCAGCGTCGCCCCAGGAGTCGCCAGATTCCCGGGTTCTACAGCACGCGTGACAACCAATCCCTCAAAGGGAGCCGATACCTCCGCGTAACTGCGTGTTACTTCCGCAGCGCGTATTTCCTGCTCGGCCGTCGCCAAACGGGAGTCGAGTTGCGCTCGCCGCGTCCTGGCCATCTCCTGCGCCGCCTCCGCCGCCTTCAGCCTTGCGTTGGCTTCGTCGAATTCCTGATTTGAGATCGATTGTTTCTGAAAGAGCTCCTGCATGCGATTGGACGTAGCCTGCGCAAGATCCAGACTCGCCTTCGCCGCCCTGATTCCCGCATCGGCTTCCGGCATGGCGGCGCGCACTTCATCCCGTGCCGCCTCCGCCCGCTTCAAACTCACGTCCAGGTCGCGCGCATCCAGCGTGATCAGCAACTGACCTTCGCGCACATGCTCCCCCATCCGCGCCTTCACTTCGCGGACGTAACCGGACATTCTCGCCGCCACCGTGCCGGACATTTGCGCGCGCACCGTACCCGTGGCCTCGTAAACAAGTGGCCACGTTTCATTTGCGGCGGTTACCACGGAAACCGTCATCGCCTTCGGAGGCGACTCGGCTTGCTGCTGCCTTCTTGGCGCCTCACCGCAACCCATCAGCAACACCGCCCCTAAACACGGAAGTATCAGTCTGTCTTGCATCAGCGTGTCCCCTCATTCAATACTTCCGAATCCACCGTCAAAGTCCCTGCCGCAAACTCCAGCGCCGCCGCCGCAAGCCGTTGATCGTGTATCGCTGCCAAACGTCGCGTGCGCGCTTCCAGCAGCGCCGTCTCGGTTCGCAGCAGGTCGGTTACATTATTCAGTCCCGATTCATAACGATTCTGCGTAATCCGCAGGCTCTCTTCCGCCTCCGCCGCTGACGCGCTCGTGACCTCGATCCGCTGCTGCGCCGCGCGAAATTCGGAGAACGCGCGCCGGACCTGGAGCCGGATCGCCGATTCGGCGCGCTCCTGCTCCGCCTGCGCCTTGTGTAACGTTGACGTCGCCTCCTGTGTCTTGGCCCTGTCGCTGAAACCATTGAACAGGTTCCAGCGGAGACCGATCGACAAAAGCCAGTTATCCCCGCCGCGATCATAAAAACGCCGACGATCGGCTTCGAACGCCGTGTGCAGTTCCACTTGTGGGAGGTAATTGCTCCGCGCTGCCGCGGCCTGGTTCTCAGCCAGACTCACCGCGAGTTTGCCCTCGCGAGCCTCCGGCCGTTCAGCCACAGCGTTCTTTTCGTAATCGGCTGGCAGAGCATCCGGGACCTTCACGGAAGTCAGCACCGTGGTCAAATTGTGTGCTGTATCCAGTGGCAAGCCAAGCGCGTCGTTAAGCGTGGCTTTGGCCACGTCCAGATTGGCCTGTCTGCGGATCTGCTCTTCATGAACCCCTGCCAGGTGAACGCGAATCGAAAGTACGCCCGCATCTGTAGACATGCCCGCACTCCGCACAGCTTGCGCGCGGTCCAGATCCGCCTGTGCTGACTTCATCGATTGATTAGCGACGTTGAGTTGTTCCGCCGCCAGCAACGCATCGCAATAAGACCGGACGACCACCGCGATAACAGACATGCGAGTACTGCGGCCATTCTCCACGGTGACGTCCCGGGAAAGATCCGCCGAGTGGATTGCACGTTTGGTTTGTCCGGCATCATAAAGCGGTTGATCCGCCGTAACCAGCGACTGAAAGTTATTCAGGAAGTCGGGACTGTTCAACGGGCCAATCTGGAAATTCTGCGAGCCAAACTGGTGCTGAGTCAGCAAGGACGAAAACACAAACACTGGGTTATCACTGCGCGCCCAGGACTCCGAATAATTGACTTTGGGCAGATTTCCGGAACGCGCTTCAGCAATGCGACTCTCTGCCGCCTTTTGCTCGTCCAGGGAAGCTTCGATAGCTTTATTGCCACTCAGCGCGAGTCGAACCGCGTCTTTTAGCGACAGTGCGTTGGAAGACACTGCCTCCTGCGCCGAAGCCAGCAACGGCGCGAAAAGCAGGATGTACAAGAACTTGCTCATGAGGTGTCATTGCCGAAGATGCAATTGCCACCCCAGACGTGACAGACGTCACGCGGTGTTTTATGGCTGGGCTACTCCGGCAGCATCTGCGGGTTCCACGCCACTTCCCACAAGTGTCCATCCGGATCCTGAAAACAACCCGCATAGCCACCCCAGAATGTATCCGCAGCCTCCTTCGTGATCACCGCCCCTGCCTGTCTCGTCTGCTCCATCACCAAATCCACTTCCTCCCGTGACAGAACGTTATGCGCCAACGTGAATTCGGTCGCGCTGTGCGGTCCTTCTGGAATTCCGGCGTCTCTCGCCACACTTTTCCGCAAATACAAAGCAAGCCTCATTCCCGATTCCAACGAAAAGAACACCACCGCTCCGTCCCCAAACTCTGTTCCCGTGATTCCTTCCGTTGGAAATCCCAGGCCGTCCCGATAGAACGTCAGCGACCTCGTCAGATCATCCACGCCCAACGTAATCAGAGTAATTCCTGGTTTCATACGCAACTCCGGTATTGGATTATGCCACATACTCCAGCCGCGCTATATTCAACAAGTGGCTCCATTGCTCCGCTACTTCCGCCTCGTGGTCGGTCTTCTGTTACTCGTCGCCGCGGCTAACTCCGTTTGGCAGTCGATCCAAATCCTTTCCTCGCGGCGATTGCGGCGCGAGGAACTTGCCGAGATTAGCCACGTCCGCTATGGGCTGCTCAATGCCGATCAATGGGTCAAGAGAATCGTCCCGATCCTGAATACTCAGATCGACGCGCTCGACCTCACTTCCGGCAACAGCGCGAGCCTGCGCCCAACGGTGGTAAAGGCGTTGAATAACCTGCTCGACCAGGTCCGCGATACGCTCTCCCCCAAACCTGCACCCGGCGCGCCACCTCCGGGTTTCGCCGCGCAAGCGCAGGCCATGTTCGTCAATAACATCCTCGCCGGCCTGAAACCGCACGTCCCTGAATATGCGGACATGGTGCTCCGCGAACTCGGTAAACCCGAGAACAAGCAGGCCATCAAAGACTACCTGCACGGCGCCGTGGCCGATGGCGCGAAGACCACCTTCGGAACCACCGACATGAGCTGGTACAACGCCATCCTCAAGCAATATGGCTGCGCGGACGGCGTCGCTTGCCAGGCCTATCTCGGAAACCGCATCGCCGACCTCGAATCCCGGGTCCAGTTCCACTACCTGCTGGCCCTGGCAGCCACGGCGCTGGCGTTTCTACTGCTGGGGACAAGTCCAAGCCGGCCCGCCATCGCGATCCAGTTGCTGTTCTGCGTCGAACTGCTGGTCGGCGGGATCTTCACGCCGATGATCGAAGTGGAGGCGAAGATCTCGAAGATCACGCTCACTTTCTTCGCTCAGCCAATTCAATTCCCCGAGCAGGTGCTCTACTACCAGAGCAAGAGCGTGCTCGAAGTCTTCCACACGCTGATCACGATGGGCCAGCCGGAAATGACAATCGTCGCGGTGCTGGTGCTCATGTTCAGCGTCGTGTTCCCCGCCCTCAAGGTCATCACGGTCGGCCTTTGTCTGCACGATCCATCGCTGCTGAAACGGTTCCGCATCGCCCGCTTCTTCGCGCTCGAATCCTCCAAGTGGTCCATGGCCGACGTGATGGCGCTGGCGACCTTCATGTCGTTCGTCGCGTTCAACGGCCTCATCGGCAATGCGATGAGCGGACTGCAGAGCGCGGGCGCTCAACTGGTCATCCCGACGGATAGTTCCAAACTACTGCCCGGTTTCTACCTGTTCGTGGGCTTCTGTCTTTCCAGTCTGTGGCTGGCCAAGAAGATGGAGCGCCTTATGAGGTCTGTGGAAACGCCGGGTTAATCACACCAGAAGATCCGCTACTACGTTGCCCTGGTTCCCGACACCCGACAGGCGGGCGTCGAGGCCAGAATATTTTACTGTCATGCGCATGTGGTCAATGCCAAGCACGCGCAGCATGGTGGCGTGGAAGTCGTGGATGCTGACGGGATTCTCAACGGCCGCGTAGCCGAGTTCATCGCTTGCTCCATAGCTGAGGCCGGGCTTGATGCCACCGCCGGCCAGCATGTAGGAAAACGTCTTGATGTGGTGATCGCGACCGTCGCCGCCCTGAGACATCGGCGTGCGTCCGAACTCGCCACCGAAGACGATGAGCGTGTCGTCGAGCATGCCTCGCTGCTTCAGGTCGCTGATGAGAGCGGCGGTGGGGCGGTCGACTTCGTCGGCCTTGAATTCGATGCCGTCTTTGATGCCGGAATGGTGGTCCCAATCGCGGTGATAGAGCTGGATGAATCGAACGCCGCGTTCAGCGAGGCGGCGGGCCAGCAGGCAGTTCGACGCGAAAGAGCCGTCGCCGGGTTTAGCGCCGTATGCATCCAGCACACTCTGAGGTTCCTTGCTCATGTCAACAAGATCCGGCACGCTCGTTTGCATCTTGAACGCCATCTCGTATTGCGAGATGCGGGTGAGAATTTCCTGATCCTGCACAGCGTTGTAGCGGTCGCGGTCCAGCTGATTAACAGCGTCGATGGACTGACGCTGAAGAGTCGCGTCGATGCCGGCGGGGTTATCCAGATAGAGAACCGGATTGCCAAACGAGTTGAGTTTCACGCCCTGGAATTTGCTGGGGAGGAAGCCGGCGGACCACTGACGCGCCGAAATGGGCTGCATCTGGCCGCCCTGTCCGGCAGACAGCATGACGACGAAACCTGGGAGATTTTCGGTTTCCGCGCCGAGGCCGTAGAGCATCCACGCGCCCATGCTGGGTCGGCCGGCAATGATGGAGCCGGTGTTGAGGAACATGTGGGCGGTATCGTGATTGATTTGCTCAGACTGCATGGAGCGGACGATGGTGATGTCGTCGGCCACGCTGCCAATATGCGGGAAGAGTTTACAGATGCGCTGGCCGGATTTGCCGAAGGTGGCGAATTCGTGCTGAGGACCGTAGCACGTCAGGGTCTTGCCCTGGAGTTGAGCAATCTGTTGGCCCTTGGTGAAAGATTCAGGCATGCCCTTGCCGTGCATTTCCCGGAGTTTCGGCTTGTCGTCGAAGGTTTCGAGGTGTGAGGGGCCGCCGGCCTGGTAGAGGTAGATGACGCGTTTGGCTTTTGGCGGGAAATGGAGTGGGTTGATGGCGCCGGTGGCTGCACTGAGGATGCGCGGGTTGATCAGGGAGTTGAGGGCTATGAGACCTAATCCGCGGCCTAAGAAGGCGCGACGAGAATTGGCCACTGATGCACACGGATTGACACTGATTGAAGGCATGATTGGTTAGTCCCTGGTGATTGCTTCGTGTAGGTTCAGGATTACTCTGGCCACTGTGGTCATGGCGGCTAAGTCCGCGGGCTTCATTTTATCGGGTACCGGGGCTTCGCCTATCGCCAAGAATTCACTGGCACCTTTGCGGTCGGTTTCGAAGTGGATGGCGGCGTTGCGGTGCAGGTCGCGGAGAGTTTTTAGCTCGGCTTCGCTGGGCTTGCGTTCGATGCTGCGCTGGAAGGCCCAGGCTAATTGTGCGTCCACTGTCTGGCCTCCTTTATCGAGAATATTCTCGGCGAAAACTCTTGCGGCTTCCACGAAGATTGGGTCGTTCAGAAGATCCAGCGCCTGCAATGGCGTATTGGAGTTGATCCGGTTGACGGTGCATTCTTCGCGCGTGGGCGCGTCGAAGTTGAGCAACGACGGGTGCAGGAAGGTGCGCTGCCAGTGCGTATAGACGGCTCGGCGGTAGAGGCCGTCGCCGTGGCTGGCGGACCAATCACGCTTCGGGAAGTTGAGCGCGGCCAGATAGCCTTCGGGTTCGTACGGCCGTACGCTTTCCCCACCGAATTGCTTCACGAGGAGGCCGGAGATTTCGAGCGCGGTATCGCGGACGGATTCGGCTCCGATGCGGAAACGGCTCTGGCGCGCCAGCAGGCGGTTATCCGGGTCGCGTTTATCGAGATCCGGATTCGATAGTGACGACTGCCTGTACGTCGCGCTGGTCACTATCGTCCGGAGCAGGTGCTTCACGTCCCATGGATGGGTTCCAGCGGCATTATATTCCGGCTTCATGAACTCCGACGCAAGCCAGTCGAGGAGTTCGGGGTGCACGGGCGCTTCGCCCTGGGAGCCGAGGTCTTCCAGATTCCTGGAAATCCCGACACCAAAGAGTTCGCGCCACATGCGGTTGACGAAGACTCGGGCGGTGAGTGGATTTGAGGTGGAGACGAGCCAGTTGGCAAGGTCCAGGCGCGTGGCTCGTTTGCCTCCGGTTTCGATCTTGCCGAGGAATTCCGGGATAGCCGGTTGCACGATGTCGCCGGTTTCGTCCATCCAGTTACCGCGAGGCAGGATGCGGGTTTCGCGCGGTTCTACGGATTCGGTCACCATCACCTCGGGGACCTGGCTGAGCAGGATTTCTTTCTTTGCTTCGAGCTTCGCCAGTGCTATGCGGGCGGACTGGAGTTCGGCGTTTTGGTACTCGAAGAAGTCGAGGAGAGTTTTCTTTTGGTCTTCGCTGCGTTTTTCGGGGGCGGCGAAGAGGCTTGAAGCTATGCCGCCTGGGATGCCGTCATGCTGCGGTGGCGGGGGCGCGGTTACCGGGGTGTCTGGTTTAGAGGTAGGAGCGGGCAGGTTAGCAACCTGCCCCACATTGTCGGCTCTGGAGATTGCCGTGCGTATGGCGTTTTTGCCTCCGGTGCCTGGCCAGGTTCCCAAATTGGGGGCCAACGCTATGCGGAAGCGGCCGATTGTCGCACGGCGCAAATTTGAATCCTGATGGATCCGGACTACGAGTTTGGCGGTTCCATCGGTCGTGACTGGGTGCTCGAAACGGAGCATGAGCATGGTGCGCGGCCCTCGTGATTGTGCGCCAATCGCCCAGCCGGTCTTATTGTCGCCGTCGATTGCGGCCATGGCGGGGTAGCCCGTCACTGGCGTCACGTCACTATAGGCGAATGAGAACGGGAGCTTCGTGCCGTTCAATTCGGCATCCACTTCGGTCACTACGAAGCGCTCTGCTCCTCTCGAAATGTTGGCACCGGGGAGGCTATCGTCTTGTCCGGTCTCGATTCCCAGACTGGCCCATCTCCCGGCCCCGGGCTGGACAGTCACTGTGTAGGTTTCGTTATCGGGATTCGGTCCATCGACGCTGATCATGCCCACACCCATCGAAACGGAAGTTGAGAGGATGCGCGGATCCTGCATGACGGGCTCTTTCTGGATGCTGAGTTCAGCCTGAGTCGCAGTGGCGGAAACGGGCAGTGGAAACTGCCATGCAAGATCATTCGCCAAGTAACGGACAAGCTCCTCTTTTTCCCACTGGCGCTGCTGATCGGCGAGCGCGGCGGCCTTTTGATCCAGCTCCTTCTTAGCAGAGTCGATCTGCGCCTGCATCGCGTCGATCGCTTCTTTCTGGCCGGGCCCGTAGACAAGCATCTTGGGGGCGAAGGCAGTGGGGCCCACGTCCTGCACGAGGCCGTCCTCTTTAATGTCGGCGAAGAAGGCCTTCAAGGCGTAGAAATCTTTGGTGAGGACCGGGTCGAATTTGTGGTTGTGGCACTCGGCGCAACCCATGCTGGTGCCGAGCCATACGGTGCTGAAATCGCGGACGCGGTCGGCTCCGTACCTGGCGTAGTACTCCTTGGGCTGGAGGCCACCTTCGGCGGAACTACGGCTGAGGCGATTGTAGGCGGCGGCGATTTTCTGATCTACGGTGGCGTTGGGCAACAGATCGCCGGCAAGTTGTTCGCGGGTGAATTCGTCGAAGGGCTTGTTGTCGAGGAACGCCTTCAGGACATAGTCCCGATAGAGCCATACGGGGCGGGAGCCATCGCTGTGAAAACCGGCGGAATCGGCATAGCGGACGGCATCGAGCCAATGGACGGCCTGCTGTTCGGCGTAGTCCTGCGAGGCGAGCAGCCGGTCCACGAGTTTTTCGTACGCGTCGGGAGACTTGTCGGCTTCGAAGGCGGCGACCCGCTCGGGGGTGGGCAGGAGGCCAGTGAGATCGAGCGAAACGCGGCGGATGAGCGTGCGGCGATCGGCTTCGGGCGCGGGCTTCAGGCCTTCTTTAGCGAGACGCGCCTGAACGAAGGCGTCAATTGGATTCGAGATTTTAGACGTGATTGTGGGAACGGCGGGACGGAGGATCGGCTGATAGGACCAGTGGCTTTCGTACTTCGCGCCCTGCAAGACCCAGCGGCGAAGCGTGTCTTTCTGCGCGGCGGTCAGCTCAGTGTGGGTGAAGGCCGGAGGCATCACGGAGGCAGCATCTTTGGAGAAGACGCGCGCAATGAGTTCGCTGCGGTCGGGCTCGCCGGGAACAATGGGGGTGCCTTGCGCCTGCGACTTAAGAGCTTCGTCGCGGAGGTCCAGACGAAAGCCGCCGATGCGGGAGCTTTCATCGGGACCGTGGCAGCGGAAGCAATTGTTGGACAGGATGGGGCGGACTTCCCTATCGAAATTTACCGGGGCCTGCGTCTGCGCGATGATGGAGACGGAAGACAGGCCTATCAGCGCTAGTGCGGTGAGTGCGAGGACGCCAGTTTTGAGAGTGCTCGTCATTTTAGAATGTTAGAATGCGATCCTGTCCTTTTGTTCGTCGATCTTCGTGGCTGTCAGGCCGGGGACTTTGGCCAGATCCTTTAAGTCCCTGAAGGCCCCATTGGCTGTACGCCAGGCGATTATGGCGTCAGCTTCGGCGGCGGTCCATTGGAGACTGGCGGAGATTTCTTTCGCACTTGCTTTGTTCAGATCCAGTTTAGGACCGAAGTTTTTTGCGAGATAGGTTACGACCGGGTCCCACTGGTCGGGGTTGAGCGATGCTCCGTTTTCGATCATTTCACGGAGGGTGCTGCGCCACTGGTCGAGCGTGAGTTTTTGTTTGGCGATGCGCTCGGCGGTGTGGCAGACGGTGCAGGCGGCTTCGACGGCTTCACGGCCCTTTCCATCCGGGAGCTGGATATCGTCCTCTGCGAAGGTGGGGACGCCGAGGGCAAGCAAGAGCAGCACACAGAGATTTGTTTTCGGCATTTCCCTCGATGGGACTACGCTATCACCGCCGGTTTGTTGGGTCAAGGTCGGGGCGCGAGTTGGGGCGTCGACTGAGTATACGTTCAAATGGCTACTCCAGGGTTTCACGCAGAGATCGCAGAGACCCCGCAGAGAACGCAGGCGCGAGAGGGGCTGGCATCGTGCTTCAGGCTGCGATTGCCTGTGATGGAAAAGCGCGGAACGAACCCAATTCGGTGTTAAGTGCTTCGGAATCAGCGGGGTCTGGCTCGGACGGGAGGTCGAACACGGGCATGGTTTTCTCGCCTCGCATGGCACGGGTGTCCATCAATTGCTTCAACGCCTTTTGGTAGTTGCGCTGGGCGGAGTTCTTGCAGCGGTCGGCGCGGCAGAAGGCGTCGGCTTTGTCGATGAAGATGGCGCCCATGGCCTCGACACCGTGGAAGTAGAAGCGATTGTTCCAGATTGCGGCGCCGATGGTGCGCTGGCGGCGGGACTGCCAGGCGTTGTCGATGAGCAGGTCGACCAGATCACGCTCGACTGCGTTGACGGGGGTGAAGTCACGATAGTATTCGGCGACGAGCAGTTCGTGATCGGCTGGGTTTTCGGTGTCGATGATTTCGGACTTGGCGTACAGGCCGTGTTTATAGGAGTTTTTGGATGATTTGGCCTTGCCATCAGGGGACGTGGGGCCGGTGGACTTCTCGGAGTTTTTGTTGTTGGCTGCTATTTGTTTGTCGGATGCCATGGTGACTGCCTCTAATTCCACGCTAGCAGGGGAATTTGGGGCTGGACATGGATGTTGTTGATTTGATTGAGTGAAATGGATGGGACTGAAAAGTCAAATACTTTGGCCGCAGATTAACGCAGATGCACGCGGATAAGTGGGGTGAACCCCTCGGGTGAGACACGGGGAATGAACTCACGTCCCCATTCGCTGTAATGTTCTACCACCTTTTGTCCTGCGTCAAGCAAAATATCCACATCCGGGAAAGCGGAGGCGGGC
>CAIKAS010000025.1 GCA_903825445.1 uncultured Acidobacteriia bacterium | reverse complement strand
ATGTTCAGGTAGCCGAACTCACCCAGGCTGGGCGGGCCGCCGCTGATTAAGCTGCCCCAGTTCCAGTTCGGCGGGTACAAAAGCTGCTTGCCGTCCCAGATAGGATATTTGTTGGCGTTCATGGTCTGGGTGGCGTAATACGAGGGATTCAGCACTCCCCAATTCGGGTACAATTCCGGGAAGGCACCGAGAGTATTGAGGCGGCTGGCTGCTGCGTCCGTAAAGACGCCGCCGCCCGTCAACTGGTTCTTGATGGAGCCCCAGGTAAACTCAAACACCGACGACGGCGTAGCGGTCCAGTCCATGGTGGCCGTATAGTTTTCGATCCAGGGATACGGCCCGTTGCTGCTATCGTTGTAGCCGACGATGCTGCCCGGCGTTGTCACCACGCGTGCTATCTGCCCGGCGTACTTGCCCGAGAACCGGATCTTCGATGACAGATTGTAGTCGCCTTTGATCACCGGCTGCGTTGTCAGGTTATTGACCGAAGCTGGTGTTTCCGCATAATTGTAAGACGTTCCCGGCTGCTGTGTGAGATTCGACGTCGGGAATTGGTTGAGCACCGCCATGCCGGGAGCGTACATACGGCTGGCAGGAATGATCGAACCCGGGAAGGCCAGCCCATTCGTGGGGTCCTTGATCGGAGCGATCAGCGCGCCCTGATTATTGAGGCTCTGGGAGAAGTTCCCCGCAATCTCGAGCGGTGTCGGCAAGCGCAAATATGAACCGGCGGGATTCACGACCGAAGTGGACGGCCGCCACTCTTCCGCCACGAAGAAGAACAGTTTATTCTTTCCGTTGAAAACTTTCGGGATATACACGGGCCCGCCTACGCTGGCGCCCCAGGTGGTCGTGTAGGAATACGCCTGCGGGGTGCCGTTCTTCTGGTTCGTCCACGAGCGTGAATTCCAGGTTGAGTTCGTGAAGAGCCCGTAGAACGACCCGTGGAGCTGATTAGTGCCGCTCTTGGTCGAAGACGAAATCTGCAATCCGGTGGATCTGCCGAATTCCGCCTGATAGCCCTGCGTGATGACTTTAATTTCGCCGATCGACTCGATATTCAGGCTCAGCATCTGGCCGTTATTGCCGGTATCCATGGCTGAGACGCCGTCCATCATGAAGTTGTTCTCGGCGGTTGGGGAGCCCAGCCGGGTGGTGCCATTCGTGCCAGGAGAAAAGGCCACCAAATTCGCGAAATTCGAGTGGCCGATCGGCAGCTGTTCAACCTGAACCTGCTCGATAGCGTAAGAGCGCTCGCCGCTCTGGGTCTGCACCAGTGTGGCTTCGGCGGTTACGGAAACCGTTTCTGTGCTTCCGCCAACCTGAAGCGTGATGGGCGGGACGCCGACGTGATCGCCGGCCGTAACCTCAACCCCGGTTACCCGCGCGGTCTTAAACGCCGGGGCGGTGACCTCGATGGTGTAGGTGTCAGCCGTAAGATCCGCGAACGTGTAATCCCCTTCCTTGTTGGTTTTTTGCGGGGTGCTCCTGTTACCGTGCACCTCACTGATGAGGACGACATTCGCGCCCGGAATGATGGCTCCCGACTGGTCGAGGACTCGGCCGGTTACATTGCCGGTGACCTGCGCCGGCGCCGAAGGCGCCAGCAGCAACAAGGCTGCAACGACGCCAGCAAAAAAGATGCTGCGACTTGTACGTATCATTCTTCCCCTCTCAATGGCGTGCTCTATCCGAGGACGCCAGCAAAGCAAGACCCGAATGCCAGATGACTGGTCGGACCTTTAGTACCCGCAGGTACTGTTGAGGAATAATAGATCACAGTCACAAGGGGATGTCAATGACTCCGATAAAGAATATTTTTACTGTTTCGGGGGCGGGCAGCAGGGATAATCGGTTTTCGGCGGGCGTTACGGCATTTTTCGGCAGTAATGCGCTTCTTGTGCGAAGGACGCGGATTGCACAGAATTCCGGGAATTCTGCGAATGGGAAGACCGCCTGAACGAACTGGCGGATAGAGTTATGTAACTTACAGCGCTGGTTGAGGGCGGCGGGTTAGGCCTTACTTCCCCGTGCCCGGCGGCACGAATTGGCGAACATAGGAGTGCGCCACGCGGAAGCCTTCTTTGAAGGACTCCGTGAAGTCGGTACCGTCGTAGCTTGGGTAGTAGAATTCATCCTCGTTTTCAATGTTCATCCCACCGGTATATCCCACGTCGGCCAGGGCAGTGAAAAAGCCCTTCCAATCGATCACACCGGAGCCTGGCAGCCGGAAGCGCCACCACTTGGCATTATCGACCGGCTGAATGCCGCCGCGGTGCACTACAGGCCAGAGGATTTCGGTGTCCTTGAGATGGACGTTGAATATATATTTGGCGAATTCTCTTGTGGCATCGACGGGATCAATCATCTGCCAGGCGAGATGCGACGGGTCCATCTGAAGTCCGACGTAGGGTGAGTCGTTAAACGCGCGGAGCAACGCAGAGAAGGCTACAGGGCTGGTGGCGATATTGGCGGGATTGACGTAGGGCTCCCAAAGGATTCTGACTTTGTGTTTCTCGCAGGCTGGGAAGTACTGCGTTTCGTAAACCTTGACGATCGCCTGCACTTGTTCATCGAGTGGCCGGCCGGGGGTAGCGCCGGAAGAGCCGCCGATGAACGACACGCCCAGACGGCCGGCGAGTTCGATGATTCTGACGAACTGCTGCTGGGCGGTGGGGTTGAGATGATTGCCGCCTCCGTTCAACGCTGCCAGGGTCAGTCCGCTGGCAGCAAGCGAGCGCTTCACTTCCGCGAGCTGCTCGTCGGTGGAATCCGGCGAGATGGGGCCGCCAGTGGACAGTTGCACGCAAGTGAAACCCTCCTGCCCGGCGAAGGCGATGTTGGCTGGGGAATAGCGGCAGTAGATGCCGAGTTTAGGCT
>CAIKAS010000024.1 GCA_903825445.1 uncultured Acidobacteriia bacterium | reverse complement strand
GCCTGAATGTCGTAAGTATTCTGCCGGATAGAAAGAGGCACGAGTTGGAGAAACGCAGTGCGCGCGGCGGCGCCCTGCACATCGTACGCCCACTGGAGCACATATCCGAAACGAAGGCCGGCAACCATGAAACGGTCACCGGAGCATTCCGGATTATGAAACCCGGAATCGCCCGCCTCGGGCTTGACGGAGGCTACTTCGAACTTCGGCGCCGCCGATTGCGCGTATGCTGCCGGTGCGTCCCACACACTGAGAGCGACGGCGCACCCGGTCCACATGGCCGTCCGTATGATGGAGAACACAAATCGCATCTCACCCCCATTCAGTAAGACGTTTCCAGCGGCGACTTCGTTGAGAGAAACTTCCGCCGTCAGCTTGTGGGGCGGATTGGTAATCTGCCCACGATCCCCCTACAGCATTACCCAACCTCTGGCCAGAAAACGGCCTCAATTCAGTTCTCCGCAGGCACTCGTTCGGCGTGCTCGACAATCAGAATCTCGACCGGCTCCCTGTTCGGTTGCAGCTTGAGCCCCAATTGCTGCTCGACGGCGGCGAAAAAATCCGGCGGCCCCGAACCCCCGGCCGCATCGGCCGATTCCGCCGAGAGCTGCGTCCAAAACAGGAAGAAACCGTAGCGGCCTTCGAGACCTGTCTTATCCAGAACCGGGCGACCGGCGGCGCCTGTAAGGTGGGTCGCGAGCTCGGGCATCGTAAAGACTCCGTTGGATGCCACCATTGCGCTCGTCACATTGGCAGGTAGTGGCGGCCTGGCAACGGGATGCGCGGGATCGAATAGCCATATCTTCAGGCCGCCTTTCGCGGCGACCATGTCGAAGACCGGCATCTCCTTTGTTTCGCGATGCACCGCGAGTTGAAAGCGCTCCTTCAGCAATGCCTGCAGCATGGGCATGAATTCCGTGTCCGGCACACCCGCCGGCGCTTTGCCCGCCAGATCGAATCGATCGGAATCGAGCCAGCCCGGACCGATGATTCTGGATTCGTGCAGGTCGTATGCGGCACGAAGCATCGTGTGCATGGTGACGTTCCTGGCAGTCAGGATGCCGTTCTTGAGGTCGGGGTGACGGTCGCCGTTTTCACCCGAACGGTTCACCTTTACGGTTGCAACTTCAAATGCGGGCGACTGCGCGCAGAGCATCGCGGCAGCGGCGCCAGTGAAAACAAGAATCGTTGCCGTTCGCATAGCAATCCAACTCCTATCAGCCCTTGACGCCGCGTAGAGACAGAACGTGCAGACGAAATCTTCGGCGGGCCTGATTTCCTGAACGCGGCGCGCGCAGATTCCAGCGCCCGATAAAGGCAAATCGGTTTTATGTTGAAAAGTCGCGCTACGCCGCTGTCCGGGGTATGAATCGAGACACGCGGATTGTTTTCTCGCGCTTTCGCGTCCGAGCGATGTCATACGAATTCTGCATCCGCATGAGCGTCTCCATATCGACGCCAAAGGCCTTCTCGAAGCGCACCGCCATGTCACCCGAAAGATCGGCCCTGGCGTTTAACAGACTGGAAAGAGTTGGCCGCGATACGCGAAGAGTCTTCGCCGCTTCCGTCACGGAAAGTCCATGAGCCTCGATTATCTCAGTGCGCAAAATGCTTCCGGGATGTACTGGGTTCAGCATACTCATGGTTTTCTCCTCAGTGAGTTGATTTAGGTAGACTAACATCAGCAGTGAATCCCTCCTCAAAATCCCGGGCCCTGATCTCGCTTTTGGTGATCGTGATTGTTCTCTCGGGACTGATCTGCAGTCCGGTTGGACGCCACGCCGGGATGGACTACCACCATCCGGTTGTCCTCCTCTCCGCGTCGCCGACCCTGATCCTGAGCCGCTGCGCGCGATCCCCCCATCTGGTTACCCCTCGCGCTTCCACCCCATACCTGCCCGCCTCTCCTGATCGCGCACCGCCTTCCATCTAGGCACCAGCACCGCTATTTCCGAGCCGTGACTGTAAAGGAGCGGCAAGAAACCTTTCAGCACCCTGCTGGATTCGGCAGGCACAGGCGAATTCGCCCGTGTCGTTGGCGCATTCCCGCGCACGCGGTCAGCAGCACCGATCAGGAGATATTCATGTCACATCAAAATCACCCCGCATTTCGCCCGTACGGGCGCCCGACCAGAATCACCGTCACTCGTAAAACAACCGCCATGGTCCTCAGCCTCGTATGGACGATCACAGCGGCGCATTCCCAAACACTCCCACAACGTGAACCAGTCTTTGAAGTCGCGTCCATCAGACCGACCGATCCCGCTCTGATCCTCAAGTTGATGCAACTGCCCCTCGACGACGGCAGAGTAACCATCAGAGGCTTGACCCTGAGACAACTCATCCAGTATGCGTGGGGCAACGTGGGAATCGGAGAAGGTCTTCATGCCAGTTTGGTTTCAGGCGGCCCAGCCTGGGTGGATCATGACAGGTTCGACATCGTCGCGAAGTCTGAAGGAACCCGCATACCCTCGCGCGACGAACGAAAACAAATGCTCAGGGATCTGCTCATAGAACGATTTCAATTGAGGTTCCACATTGGAGTGAAGGAAACTCCCGTGTATGCGCTCATCGTGGGAAAGAATGGCGCAAATGGCATAAAGATGAAAGCCCGCACCGTCGATGATGGCGGCGCACCCTTTGGTATGCCGTTCAATGGCCTGCACATCATTGGTCATAACGTGCCGATGCCCCATTTAGTGGACGCACTGCAGGCCGTTATTATTCCTCTCACCGATCCGGACCGCGACGCTCTTCCGGTCGTGGATCAGACCGGGCTAACCGGGGCATTCGATTTCGAACTGGCATGGTCGGGCGACCAAACATTCTCCGGAGACCGGGGCGCCATGGCGGTCGACACCTCCACTGCGCCGGAGCTCTTCACGGCAATTCAGGAGCAGCTTGGGCTGAGATTGGAACTGAGGAAAGTTCCCCTGGAGATTCTCATCATCGACCAAGCGGAGAAACCGACTGACAATTGACCCGGAGCCTTTCCCCCGGGAACTGGAGGCAGAGCAAACTACGTGACATGTGTTGTCAAATATGACAACTTGCATTCAAGATTTCTTTGCGCGCACAGAGCGTCCCGGGTCAACTCGGAGTCTGATCCCGAACTCTAATTAGCGTCCGGCGGCTCAATGTGATCCAAAACAGGAACCTGGACGGGTCCCTTGTGTTTCTCCAGACGCAGCCCGACCTTGGCAAGGGCCGCGTCGAGCGACGGATCCAAAAGTTCCTGACCGTCTGCCGGCAACAAAGTCGAGATGCGGAGATCGATCTTGTACCGCCCCTCCAGACCGGTCTTATCTGAAACCGGCTCCGGGGCAGGGAGTCATTGCGCGAGTTCCCGCATGGTTACCCCTTTGGTATGCGGGCGCACGTCGGCGTCCGCTATCGGTGGTTGTATACGCGCGTGTCCGTCAAGAACGAAGTTGACATCCGTCCCCTGGTCCGTCGGAAGCGCCTCTTGCAGTTTCGGACCGCCGCGCGCTGCCACTAAGTCGCTAAGTTCTGCATCTCTCGTTTCGTAATGGAAGGCCAGCTTAAACCGATCCGCCAGGAGAGCTTGCACCATGAGGCGGCATTCGGATTCGGACGTGAAGGGATGGTCGGCCTTCGCCTGAATGTCGTAAGTATTCTGCCGGATAGAAAGAGGCACGAGTTGGAGAAACGCAGTGCGCGCGGCGGCGCCCTGCACATCGTACGCCCACTGGAGCACATATCCGAAACGAAGGCCGGCAACCATGAAACGGTCACCG
>CAIKAS010000023.1 GCA_903825445.1 uncultured Acidobacteriia bacterium | reverse complement strand
CCTTACGGCCTGGCGTTCGCACCCGACGGCCGGCTTTGGGAAATGGAGCACGGCCCCAAGGGCGGCGACGAACTGAACCTGATGGAGCCGGGCAAGAACTACGGCTGGCCGCTGGTGTCCTACGCCACAAACTATGACGGCGTGCCGATCGACAGCCCCGACACCCGTCCCGACCTAGCCAAACCCATCCTCTACTGGACGCCGATCATCGCTCCGGGAAACCTGATCTTCTACAAGGGCGCGATGTTCCCGCAATGGAACGGCTCGGCCCTCATCAGCGGTCTCGCCAGCAAGGCCATCCTGCGCATCACCTTCGACGGCAAAGGGGGAGCCAAACCTGCCGAGCGCTGGGAAGTCGGTCACCGCATCCGCGATGTCGAAGTTGCTCCCGACGGCGCACTTTGGCTTCTCGAAGACGCCAAGCCCGGCGGAGTCTTCCGCGTAACGCCTAAATAACGCCACTACTGCATAACGGGGGGCGACACCAACTCTGGTGCCGCCCCCTACGACTTTAATCCGAGTCAAAATAGCATCAGCCCCTCGGACGTTGGCCACCAACGTCAGTCCACCCCTGACGTCATTCTGGCGAAGCCAGAATCTCTGTAGTTGCATTTGCCCCCACAAAATCCGCAGTACGACCCACCCCGCTAGAATGGTCTAATGCCGACCCGCGTACGTTCCTATTCAAAGATCAATCTAGGCTTGGCCATCGGGGCGCCGCGGTCGGACGGCTTCCATTCCCTCTCCACCCTCTACCAAACGCTGGCCCTCCACGACATCGTCACGGTCTCGGCCACTTCGGCCTGCCAGACCCGCATCATCCTCCGGTCCAACGACCCACGGGTTCCCTGCGATGGCCGCAACACCGCCTGGAAGATGGTCGAGAAGACCCTCGCGCAGCTCGGCCGACACGCCCACGTCGACATTCACATTCAGAAAAACCTCCCCATCCAGGGAGGCATGGGAGCCGGTTCGGCCAACGCCGCCGCTGCTCTTATTGCTCTCGAGCGAGAGATGAACCTCAACCTCGGCGAAGAGGTTCGTCTCGAACTTGCAGCCCAGGTCGGCTCTGACGTCCCCTTGTTTCTCCTCGGCGGCTCGGTTCTGGGTTCGGATCGTGGCCAAATCGTCGAACCCGTCGCAGACGTCACCCTCGACGGAAACGCCGAGATTCCCTGCGTGATCGCCCTTCCTGGAATCGGCGTCTCCACCCCCGCCGCCTTTCGGGATTGGGACAAGCTCCTCGCTGGCAAATCCACCCCGGATTTGCACAATCCAGCCATCCGGGATACGATAGAAGAGTTGAGCCGCACTTATGCCTCCGTCGTTGTAAGACAGGGCAAGCGTGGCGCCTCCGGTATCTTTCCCGATCCGAGTCCTGCAGAGCAGGACACCCCTGAGAAACAACAGGGCCTCTCTCGTGAACAACGTCACACTGGTTCTGAATCCAAGATTCAGGCCGAGAGCGAAATCGAGAATGATCTAGCCGAGAACTCCCTTCTCGCGCTTGTCCGCACCGGGATTGAAAACGACTTTGAATCAGTCGTCTTTCCTGTATATCCCTCCTTGTGTGCGTTGAAGCGTTTGTTAGCTGGATCCAATTCCGGTGACGGTGAAGCTGTGTATGCAGCGCTCTCCGGATCCGGTTCGGCGTTGTTCGGGCTGTATCGCAATACAGCCGATGCCGAAGCCGCCCAACAGCGCGTGCTGCAGTTTGCCGCAGCAGAACTGCCGGGAACGGAAGTCCTGCTGACCACAACCCTGCCGCGCGGTGCGTATTGGAAGCAGATGTTGCAGCGGTAAGAAATCTTGAATTGGGTTTTGTAATCAGGATGCAGCCCGAAGAGTTGCCACACTGGGCGATCGACTAACGGTAGGTCAAGTGCCTTTGGAGCACTTTGTCCAGGTTCGAATCCTGGTCGCCCAGCCAGAAGTTTGCAGTAGAAACAGGCAGAAGCAGAAGCAATCGGCCACTTGAGAAACAACAAGTGTGAGCAATCAAACTTCAACCAGCGCAAACCAGCGTGGAGGATTTTGAGATGGATAACGAGAAGGCTGCAACCCCAGCCAGCGTGACCGGCGGCAACAAGCAATCGTCCGGCGGATCCACATCTGCAGGCAGCGGGCCTGAAAAGAAACGCACCCGCGGTGCCGGCGAAGAAAAGCGCTTCAAGATTTTCAGCGGCTCTGCCAACCGCGCGCTTGCCGAAGAAGTCTGCAAGTTTGTCGGTCTGCCGCTGGGAGAAACCCGGCTGCAGCGTTTCTCCGACGGCGAAGTTTATTTTCAGCTGCTCGAGAACGTCCGCGGTGTGGACGTCTTCATCGTGCAGCCGACGAGTTACCCGGTGGATCAGCACCTGATGGAATTGCTGATCATGATTGACGCGTGCAAACGCGCCAGCGCCCGGCGCATCACAGTGGTGATGCCATATTACGGATATGCCCGCCAGGACCGCAAAGACCGTCCGCGCGTGGCCATCTCCTCCAAGCTGGTGGCGGACCTGCTGACGCGGGCCGGTGCCAACCGCGCGCTGCTGGTGGATTTGCACGCGGCACAGATTCAAGGGTTCTTTGACATTCCGGTGGACCACATGTTCGCCAGCCCTGTGCTGGTCAGCTATTTCCGGGAGCGCAATCTCCCCAACCTAACGGTGGTTTCTCCGGATGCAGGCGGCGTGGAGCGTGCGCGCTTCTTCGCCAAAAAGATGGAAGCTCCGCTGGCAATCGTAGACAAGCGGCGGACCGACATCAACGTAACGGAAGTGATGAACGTGATCGGCGATGTGGAAGGCAGGACCTGCCTCATCCTCGACGACATTATTGATACGGCGGGCACGCTGGTAAAGACCGCCGAGGCGTTGCTAGAAAATGGTGCGCTGAAAGTTTATGCCTGCGCATCGCATCCGGTGCTTTCCGGCCCGGCGATTGAACGCATCGCCAACAGCCGGTTGGAAGAGTTGGTCGTAACGAACACCATCCCCTTGCGCGAAGAAGCGCAGCGGGTGAGCAAGATTAAAGTGCTGTCCATTGCCGGCCTTCTGGGCCGCGCCATTGAGAGCATCCACCTGGAGACCAGCGTCAGTACGCTGTTCAACTAATTCGCCCGTCGGCGAAGGCTTCAAGCAACGCCGACACAACCGCAGCCGAGGCTGCAAAGGGAGCGGGGAAGGTTTTACCGGCAGAACACGCGCCGGACAAAACTGAGAGCCGTGCCCGAAAGGAAAAATAAAAATGAGCAACACTGAAGTCGTCACAGCAAAGAGCCGCGAAGGCAAATTCAATAAGAATGCAGCGCGCCGCGTGCGCGTTTCCGGCAAGATTCCCGCCGTCGTTTACGGCGCCGGACAGGAATCCATCGCCCTCGAAGTGGACCCCAAGCAGATTACCCGCATCCTGTACTCTGACAGCGGCCACAACACGATTTTCGATCTTGAAATCGCCGGCTCCAGCGCCAAAGCCAAGGCCATGATTGTGGACTGGCAGTTTGAACCCATCAAGGGCAACCTGATCCACATCGATCTGAAGCGCATCGCCATGG
>CAIKAS010000022.1 GCA_903825445.1 uncultured Acidobacteriia bacterium | reverse complement strand
GCAGCGCCGTCGCGCACGACGATAACGCCCTTACGCAGAATATTGCCGACAACCTTGCCCGAGATGAGTTCTCCCACGGCATCCCGGTTCGTGATCGGCGTAGTGAGCTGCACGGTCACCTCCTGGTTGGCCGGAATCGTCAAGGGAGGTTTCGGCGTAGCAGGCGTCGGTGCCGTAGGTGCCGTAGGTGCCGTAGGTGCCGTAGGTGCCGCAGGTGCCGTGGCCGTCGCGGGCTCTTCATCAAAGCGCAGTTCGCTTTGCGTTGAGAATGACCGGCAATGGCTGAATTCATAGCGATCATAGTTGCCCGTACTATTCGCTTCCGTGAGTTGCATGTCACCTTGTTGTGCCAACAATACATTCCGGTCTCCGATCCTCATGCGGGCAAAATCAATCGCCGTACTCTGTGCGGCCAGCGGCAGCCAGGAGGGAATATCGTCGGCGTGAGACTCCAGGCGAATCCAGTCAAGCGTCTGCGGATCCAGCCATACCGATCCCTTCTCTCCGACATTGCCTTTGCCGCCAATCATCGAGACCTCGAATCCCCGGGGTTCGCGCGGATAGAGAAAGTCAAACCGAACCAACACACGGCCATTCACCGAGTCCTCGCCCTTGTACTCAAATCTGGCGCCGTTCAGGATGTTGTTCAGTGTCGACGCAAAAACGCCGTTGCCCACCATGCCGCTGCCTATGAAGTCGGACGGTTCGGCACCGCTAATGTTGTGGTCGTCCGGCGAACCGTACCACTCGTGGTGGTCGCTGTAGACAATTTCAAGACGGACTGTGTCGAGCGGTCTCAGTTTGCCGCCAGACCCATGGAACCGCGTAATTGTTTCGAGGCAAGTGTAATTCGGCAACTGCCCGATCTCATCGCGCATGTGAGCTTTTGTGCGCGCTAAGAGAACCACCCCCGGAGCCAAATCCTGCGATGTCGATACGGACGCCAGTGCCAGCAACGCTATGGCCAGTGCCCAAACCCTCATTGCAGTTGCAGATCCTTCCTGACACTGCTATCCGTGATGAGCACTTCCGTGCCGATTCCGCCCGGAAGGCTCAATTGGTACCGCCCAGGCGCCAAATTGCCGAAGGCGAATTCTGAGCCGCAGCGCACCACCATGCTGCGAAACATGTTGAAGCTGTTTCCGTACAGACTCCCGATGGAAACCTTGTAGCTTTCATCGGAGTGGCACGTTTCCTTCTGCACGGTCCCGGAAACCTGGAAGAGCGCGGCAACCGGAATGGCGATATCCGGCATCGAGAAGGTGGTTCCGGCCATCACAGTGAAAGGCGTTGCGCCCCGATAGGTATCGCCACCCGGCCACCATTGCGCAATGAGCGGACGCGCGGCCGGTTCTTCTTTATCAGGCACGATGAGTTCAGCCGGCCACACTGCCGGCGTAAAGCGGAAGTAGTACTGCCCCGGCGGCAGTTGTGCGAGCGAGAACACACCGTCGTTGAACGTCATCGCCCGTGACGTCGGAATCGCACTCACACCCTGGATCGGATAAGTGACCTGGATGGCCTCGACAGCAATTCGTCCGATGGGTTCATGCGTGTCAGCTGTAATAACCCGTCCGCGGACCTTTGCCTCGCGGTGCAAACTGACAGTCACGTTGCAGGGAGAACAGTTGGTCATTGACTGCGACCAGTCGGTCACGTAGCCATCGTGATGGACCCAAATCGAATAGTTTCCAAGGCTCTTGAGCGGTGCGCTGAACTTGCCGTCGGCATCGCTGGTCACCCCCGCTTCGCTCGGACCGCAGCAATACTTTCCCCGCGAAATGCGAACGGTTACATTTTCAAGCGGTTGTCCGGTCTCGGCGTCAACTGCCACGCCGTCCACGCGGATCTCCGCGGACGTGGCCGCTGTTTGCGCCGCCACCCTAAATGAGCACAGTAGTGCGACGGCACCAACCAACCAAAACCGCGCGAGAGCCTGAGTGGGACGAGTCACCGCTAACCTTTCCACAGGATAGCGGAGATTTGCCGTGAGCGGTTAGTGCGCGGCTACCGGCTTGGTGCCGTGCGAGGGCCGCTTCATGAGCATCACCAGCGGCACCATTAACAAGAAGATCAGGGCGAGCAACTGGAAGACGTCTATGTAAGAAAGGATCGTCGCCTGGCGCTCGATCATGCCGAACATGGAACGATATGTCTGCCTTGTGGCGAGATTGGCCGACGAGCCATGCGCGCGCATCCCCGCCTCGATTTGCGACATCATGGCGCGTGCCTTGGGATTGTACGCCGTTACGTTCGCACCCAGCAGATTGATCTGTTTCTGCGAAAAACGCGCCACCAGCGTGCTCACCCCCGCAATGCCGATGCCGCCGCCCAGATTGCGCAGCAGGTTGAAGAGACTCGTAGCGTTACCCATATTCTCGCGGGGGATGTTGGACATGCTGATGGTTGTCAGCGGTACGAACAACATCGCCAGCGACAGGCCCTGCACAAACTGCGGCCAGAAGAAGTCCCAATATCCGGCTTCGAGATTGAGCCGCGATAGCTGAAATAATGTGCCCGCACCCACCAGCAGGCCCAGGGCGAGGAACTTACGCGGATCGAATTTGTGCATGATACGGCCAATCACCGTCATGCCGATGAACGAGCCGAAACCGCGCGGGGCCAGCGCAATGCCTGCCTGTACAGCTGGATAACCCAACACCGTTTGCAGCCAGATTGGCAGCAGCACCAGGCTGCCATAAAGCACGAAACCGAGGATCGTCATCAGGAACACACCCGTTGAGTAGGTACGGTCTTTGAAGACGCGCAGCGAGACCACAGGATGGTCGGCCTTCATTTCACGGATGATGAAGCCCACGATAAACACCGCCGCCAGCGTTGATAGCAGGACAATCCAGTGAGACGCAAACCAGTCCTGCTCCTGGCCCTTATCGAGCATCACCTGCAGGGAGCCGATGCCCACCGCCAGCATGCCCATACCCCAGTAATCGATGCTTTGTGAACTGCGTTTGATGTACGGCGGATCAAAGATAAACAGCGTGGTCATGATGATCGACGCGATGCCGACCGGGATGTTGATGTAGAAGACCCAGCGCCAGCTATAGGTATCGGTCAGCCAGCCGCCAAGAACCGGGCCGATGATGGGAGCGACCACAATTCCCTGCCCCCAGAAACCCATCGCTTTGCCGCGCTGTTCCGGCGGAAACGACTCGAGCAGCACGGCCTGGGAAAGTGGCTGCAACGCTCCACCGGCGGCGCCCTGAATAACCCTGAACATGATCAGCAGTGGCAGCGTCGGCGCCAGTCCACACAAGAAGGACGCCATGGTGAAGCCGGTCACCGACATCATCAGAAGCCGTTTGCGTCCGAAATAATTTGCCAGCCAGCCCGTAATGGGCAGAATCATGGCGTTGGCAACCAGATACGAGGTAATTACCCAAGTGGCCTCGTCGATAGTCGCAGAAAGGCTTCCTGCGATGTGAGGCAGCGACACGTTGACCACAGTCGTGTCCAACACCTCCATAAAGGTGCCGAGCATGACGGCGATCGCCACAATCCACGGATTGATGTGCGGAATCGCGCGCGACTCAGATGTGCTGGAACCGGGCATTTACTTGGTCAGCACCGTGGGCGTTACCGACATACCAGGGCGCAGTGAGTGGTTCGGGTCCTCGCCCTTCTCGAAGACGATCTTCACCGGTACGCGCTGCACTACCTTCACGTAGTTGCCGGTTGCATTCTCAGGCGGCAACAGGCTGAACCGCGCGCCTGTGGCAGCGGCGATGCTGTCCACATGGGCCTTAAATGTCTTGCCGTACGCGTCGACCTCGACCTCCACCGATTGGCCGGGATGCATCTTCGCTAACTGGCTCTCTTTGAAGTTGGCTGTCACCCAGACGTCTTCGAGCGGCACAATCGCTACCAACGCCTGGCCGCGGCCCACCGTTTGACCCGGTTCCATGGAACGCTGGCTCACCAGGCCGCTGACCGGCGCGCGGATAATCGTGTAATCCAGATCGATCTGCGCCTGCTTCACCAGCGCCTCCTTCACCTGAACAGTTGCTGAAGACGACTCGACCTGGGCCTGCTTCGCCGCTACCTGCTGCGGACCGGACTTGGTCGCATCCACACGCGCGCGAACTTCCGGCATGTGGGCGCGTTCCTGATCCAGCATCGCCTGCGCGACCTTCACGCCTTCCTGCGCTTCGTGCACCTGACTCATGGCTGAATCCACGGAAGCCGTCGCCGTGGCAGCCGAGGCAACGATCGCGTCGTAGTGCTGCTTCGAAATCTCTTCCTTAGCAACCAGCGGCTTCATGCGAACCAGGTCAGCATCGGCCTTGGCAGCGTTGGCCTGCGCTTCACGAACGCGCGCCTGCGCCGTAACCAGCTTTTCATTGGCAGCATTTACCTGTTGCTGAGCGGTCGCGATCTTCGCGTTCTGCTCGCCCACCGCCGCTTCAGCCCCAGTCGTCTGTGTTGACGTGTCGATCGAGACGATCGGCACGCCCACGCGCCGCTCCTTCTCGTTCGCAACCGCTTCGGCAAGGTCGGCCTTTGCTTTATCGAGCGCCGCCTGATAAGTCCTCGGATCAATATGGGCGAGCACAGTACCGGCCTGTACGAACTGATTGTTATCCACCAGCACGTCCGTCAATGTGCCTTCCACCATGGCGCCAACCGGATAGATGTGGCCGTCGATCTGCGCGTCATCCGTGGATTCGCGCACCGCGGAATAAGAGAAATAAGCGTTGCCGCCAATGGCGAGCCCGATCAGTACCGCTGGAATGAGAATCCACTTGAGGATGGTCCCCAGACGGAGACCGCCGCTGCCCGGATCGTTCACTACTGGTTCTGTGACTGACATTACTGAAGCACTCCCTGCAAGATTGATGGAATTGTTTTTTCCGCATTCCCGATGGAACGGGCCAGCGTCGCCTTGGCGGCGTTATACACATACAGGCTGTCGATGTAGTTCTCGTTGGCGGTCGCCACGGATTCCTGCGCCTGCACAACTTCCAGGTTGTCCGTGACGCCCGCGGCAAAGCGGTCCTGCGACTGCGCGAGTTGCTGCTGTGCCAAATCAATGGTGCTTTTCGCAACCACCGTTTGCTTGCCAGCCGATTCCAGATCCAGATACGCGGTACGAATCTCAAAGGCAATGCGACCGCGCAGGTCGGCAAGTTCGGCCTTTCGACGTTCCAGTTCGGCATCGGCCTGCACAAGTTCGCTCTTCACGCGGCCACCCTGAAACAGCGGAACACTGAGACTGACGCCTGCAGAGTAGGTGCCGTGGGAATTGTCAGGATTCGGGCCGATATCGCCGTAGTTGCCGTTGAAGTCCGCTGTAGGCAGCTTCTCGGCGTCGATCGCCTTGCGCGAAAGCTCCATCGCCTGCACACGGGCCGCGGCGCTCTGGTAGTCCATGCGCGACGTGTAGGCGCGAGCAATGGCGTCTTCGAGCTTCAGCGAGGGGACGGCTGAGTACGCAATCGTGTCAGTAAGATCGAACGCCTGGCCGTCGGGCAGGCCGATAGCGCGGGCAAGGCGCAGCTTCAGCTTCTCCACATCGCTCTGGTAAGTGATTAGGCGCTGTTGTTGAGTTTGCAGCTCCACTTGCGCGCGAAGAACCTCGATGGCGGGGACGACGCCGTTTTTGCGAAAGTCGACAGCCTGATCGTAAACGGCCTGCGCGGCAGCGATTTGCGCGTGCGCCGTTTCAATGCGGCTCGCGGCGGCGGTGGTCTGTAGATAAAGGCCCGTGACAACAAGGGCCACCACATCGCGCGCATCCTGGTTCGAAAGCGTCGCTGCCTTTTGCTCAATTGTGGCCGAACGGGTGTTGTAGATCGATTTGAAATTGAGTATCGGCTGCGCTACTGTCGCGCGAACGTCGGTGAGACCGAACGGTCCCACAATCTGGGGAAAACCGGGCAAGTGACCGAATCCGAAGGCGGCCAGGTTGATCTGTTGCGAGATTTCGGAGACGCCCGCGGTGACGTTCGGCAGCAGACGACTGAGCGCTTCGCCGCGCGCGCCTTCGGCGGAGTGAACGTCCTGTGCGGCGAGCAACGCGCCAAGGTTGGTTTTCATGCCACGTGAAATGGCGTCAACAAGAGTTAGCGGCAGGCGCTGGGCCGTGACCGTGCCGGTGGCGACACTGCCGGAAAAGCGATCTTGCGCCGGGATCCTTACGGCACCGGCCAGCAGCAAAGCTGCAATGAGTTTCCGCTTCATGCGGCTACGATTCCTTTCCATATGAGGTCATTGAGGAGTTGAATGTCGTCTTCCATTGCGCCGGTGGACCAGCCGAGCAGTCGTTGTGTCATCACGCCCCGCACCATGTCGTAAATGATAAAGGCAGTGAAATCAGTGCGGACACGGCGAATTTCACCGGCGTCGACCGCATCGTTCAATGCGTTTTCAAGCATCTTCGCCTGCAGGAGATAGAGCTGCTGGAATTCACTGTCGCAGGCGGCAGCATTGGTGAGGTTGCCGAATTCGGAGTGGTAGATCTTGATGAAGTCGCGATTCGCTTCGGCGTACTCGATCCGTGTACGCACAAAGCTCGCGAGTTTGGCCCGGATTCCAGTCGCGGCCTGCATGGTGGCGCGGGTTTTTTCCTGGAGGTCCGTGAGACCACTTTTGAGCGCAGCGAGATAGATATCCTTCTTGGAGGGAAAGTACAGGTAGACCGTACCCTTGGCGATTCCGGCGGAGAGGGCAATATCGTCAACCGTGGCCTCACTGAAACCACGGGTGGCAAAGACCTTTCGGGCAGCCGCCAGGATCTCTGAGCACCGGAACTCAGAAACCACATCCTGTTTCGTCTTGCGCGTGGGGGTCATGGTTGTGACTGCCTAGTCATTTTACTGTACTACAGTTGCATTCGATTGTCACAATCGCAAGTAAGATGCAAAAAAGTGAATTCGAAAAAATGAACCCAATTTGGCAGCTAAGTCTCTTCTTACGTGACACTTGACATAAGTGCTACTCTGGTCGTTTGACGCAGTTCAATGAGCTTCGCCGGATTGTGATGGCCGATGCCAGCTTGATGGCGGCATTCACGGCAGCGACCACAGATGCGGAGTTACATTCCATGTCGATCGCGGTTGCGAGGGAGCACGGCCTCCACGTCACGCAAGACGAACTCAGGGAGATCTCCAGCAAGAACTACCGCGAGTTTCTTGAGCGCTGGATCCCATAATGAAGTCTGTGATGAAGCGAGAAGGCTGGGTCCCGGCGCGGCTGAAGTTGCGTGGCGAGGATACGGTAGTGGATTGGTGCTGGATAGGCAGTGAACGATTCACGGAACCGTTCTTCGACCAGACCATCGCCAACGCGCTGCAGCGGCCGTTCAACAAGATATTCGTACACCGGACGCCGATTGCAGAACTCTGTGAATGGCAGTCCGCGAGTCCGGGCATCCAGCCGACGGGCTTTATATTTCACATGTCGCGGTGCGGTTCCACACTTGTATCGCAAATGCTGGCGACGTTGCCGGACGCCGTAGTGATCTCCGAGGCCAGTCCGCTGGACTGGCTGGCGCGGACAACGGCAATTCCGGAAGAAACACGAGCAATGTGGTTCCGCGCCATGGTGAGCGCACTGGGGCAAAGACGTTGGGGCGGGGAGACCCGCTATTTCATTAAGTTCGACAGCATGACGGTCCTGGCACTACCCTTTATTCGTCGTGTATTTCCGGAGGTTCCCTGGATATTTCTCTATAGGGATCCGGAAGAGGTGTTGATGTCGCAGTTGCGCGACCCTGCACCGGCGATGTCGCCTGGATTTGTCATCGACGTCAGGGCGCTTGAAATACCAATGGAAGAAGTGCTCTCGATGCCAGTCGAGGAGTACGCGGCACGTGTCATGGGTCGGCTTTGCGACTGCGCGATTCGGGGGATGGACCAGTTGGGAATACCGGTGAATTACAAGACATTACCGGATGCGGTTTGGGGCATGGTTGCCTCGCACTTTCATACTGTCATCTCAGATAAGGACTTGGGCAAAATGCGAGAGTTGATAAATCGCGATGCCAAACGGCCGTCGCAGAAATTCGAGGGGGGCGGCAGCGCAAAACGAGACGATTTTTCGGACGCGTTGTGTGAGGCAGCAGTTCGTTGGATGGCACCGGCGTACACCGAGTTGGAGCGCCTGGCTATTGCGCAGCCCACAAATATTGGATAAAACTCCGTCTGTTCGTCGCCTGGTCGGGTACACTCAAGATAATGAGGCGGAGACGGATATTGAATGGGCGCCCTCAGGGGGATTCATAGTGCGTAACGTTTTGGGTCGATGGGTAACCTGTTGGAAGGCTGGAAGTATTGCTTCGATGAAAAAGCCTTTGTTTGTCCTGTTGTTACCCGTGGCGTTGCTGGCACAAAGCGTGCCGCTGACGCAGGACTCTTACGTCTTTCCCGGCACTACGGGCAATTACGGAATTCAGCAGACGATCAACGTAGGTGGTTCGAACGCCTTCCATTCTCTCTTGCAGTTCGATCTCTCGACACTCCCGCCATCAACGACAGGAACCAGCGTAAGCAAGGCAACGCTGGTGCTCTTCGTGAAAACGCTAACAGCGCCGGGCACGATTAATATTTCAACGGCGAACGGTGCCTGGACGGAAGCAGGTGTCAATGGAAATAATGCGCCAACGGCGGGCACCGCGGTTGTGAGCGGCTTCAGTGTTCCCGCTGGGGGCAGCTATATTTACGTGGACGCCACAAATGCGGTGAAGGGGTGGGTGACGACGCCCATCTCAAATAACGGGTTTATTATCACGCCGAACGACGGAAACGTAAACGTCGCCTTCGACAGCAAAGAGAGCACGTCGACAAGCCATCCGGCTGAGTTGTGGATTACGCTGGCGTCGATTGGACCTGCCGGTCCGACTGGTCCTGCGGGACCGTCCGGGAGCACAGGCAGTGTGGGGCCGAGCGGAGCAACCGGGTCTGTCGGCGCTACCGGAGCGGCCGGTCCGACTGGGCCTTCCGGAGCCACAGGCAACGCGGGGCCAACCGGAGCAACCGGGTCCGTTGGCGCTACTGGAGCGGCCGGTCCCACCGGGCCTTCCGGTGTCACAGGCAACGTGGGACCAACCGGAGCAATCGGGTCTGTCGGCGCTACTGGAGCGGCAGGTCCGACTGGGCCTTCCGGAGCCACGGGCAGCGCGGGGCCAACCGGAGCAATCGGTTCTGCCGGGGCGACGGGTGCCGCGGGACCGACGGGAGCTCAGGGTTCAGTCGGATTCACTGGTGCAGCTGGACCAACCGGACCTGCGGGACCCACAGGTGCGGCTGGACCAACCGGAGCTCAGGGTTCGGTCGGATTCACTGGTGCCGCCGGGCCAACCGGAGCTCAGGGATTGCAGGGAGCCACTGGTTCAGCGGGACCTCCGGGAGCAACGGGTGCGACCGGGGCGGCTGGATCGTCTAACAATATTCTGCCGACGGATACCTCGCTCCTGGGTACCGGAACAGTATCGGATACGGATACGCGGACCGTTTTCATAGTCGGCAGCTCGGCGACGATCACGCTGCCCCATTGCAATAACGGCACTCTTTTCGATGGCAAGAAGCTCACTTTCATCACCTACAACACAGGATCGTCTTCACCCGCATTCGTGGTGCAGGGGAATGACACTTTTGGGGATACGATTGGCAACTTGACAGCCGCGGGGGCGACGTTCACGCCTAATGCTGCACAGCCCTATAACGGATTCATCTGTACTAACGCTATTGCCAGTCACGGCGTTTGGCTGGTCCTGAACTTCTAAACGGCATCGCGACTAAATCGAAAGGAAAGACTTTATGGCATCGGAACCTTATCTGGGAGCAATATTCATGTTCGCGGGCAACTTTGCCCCACGCGGATACGCGTTTTGTCAGGGACAGTTGCTGTCGATTTCCGCAAACGCCGCCTTGTTCTCACTTCTCGGGACCACCTACGGCGGAAACGGAACCAGCACGTTCGGTCTTCCAGACCTGCGCGGGAGAGTGCCTGTCGGACAGGGACAGGGATCGGGTACCAGCAACTACGTTCTGGGAGAAGTGACCGGCGTGGAGAGTGTGACAATTGCTTCAAACCAGATGCCGGTACATACGCACCTGGTGAATTGTGACGGGCAGGCAACCAGCCGGGGCGGCAGCTCTTTCGCTGCGGGCACGGGACAAACGCCAGTAGGTAATTACCCGGGCCTTGCCACTTCGCCGTCACACGCGGTCTATTCCAGCAGCCACAACGCGACTATGAATGCCTCTATGCTGTCAACCGCCGGCGGTAACGTGCCCATCAGCGTAATTCAGCCGCTGCTCGTGATCAATTACATCATCGCCACGGTAGGGATCTACCCGTCGCGAAATTAATGGGCGTTGTGTTGAAGCGGGAAGTTCAAACAAATCCGGCATGTCCGATACGAAACACGCGATAACCCGAAGATCGATGCTGGCGTCGACGCTTGCTGCCGTGGCAGGCGGGAGCCTCGCGGATGCTCAAACGGCAGGCTCAACTTCTGCCCCGAGCGGAATTTCAACGACGCAGGCTCCTCAGGCTGGAGCGACGGCCTCCCCGGTTGAAGTGACGGCATCCCGGGGAACTCAAAATCGGACGCTGGTCTGCATTTATCTGCTGGGGGGAAGTGACGGCAACAGTATGATTGCTCCACTGGAGCCGTCTCAATACAAGGCCTATGCCGCCGCACGGGGAGCACTTGCGCTAATGACGGAGGCGCTGCTGCCAATTAACGATGGCGGCACCGGCGCGCGATATGGCCTGGATCCCAGGCTTTCGGAATTGCAGAAATATTTTCAGGCGGGTTCCGCTGCTGTCATTGCTAATATGGGCGGGCCAGTTCGACCCACGGCAGCGAGTCGCTACGAATCGTTGCGCTTCCTGAGAGATGCTTACGTAATTCCGGAATGGGCAGCCAGAGCAGCAGGTTCGCGCACTGGCGACGACGCGGCATTCACTTTCCGACAGGGAGTGACTCTTGTCCCGCTCGGCAATTCCACTTTTCAGGGGGAGCGCAGAAAGAATCCCGAACTGATCGAAAAGATCGACGCTTGCTCTTTCCGCACTTCATTTCCGGACACAATGGCAGGCAAGATGATGAGGACCGTTGCCGGGCTTCTGAAGACTTGTGACGTTGCTGGCTCAAACGCCGGGCAGGTGGCGTTCTGTACGATGAACGGGTTTGGGCCGTCTCCTGCACAGACCATATCGCAATCGCCTTTACTGCATGAGCTTAGTTCGGCGATGGCGGCCCTTTACGAAGCGACGGTCGAAATGGGTATTGCGGACGGTGTGACGATCTATACCGATTCCGAGTATGGAAGAACGCTCCGCCCGAATGACAGGCACACCGCGGGTCCCGGGTGGGGAAATCATCACTTTGTGCTGGGCGGCGCGGTTCGCGGCGGCCGGATCTACGGCACGTTTCCGGACATGATTCACGGGCCGTTCGATACAGACAGCGCCATGATTCCAACAACATCTCAGGCTCAGTATCAGGCTGCTCTGGCGGCCTGGGCGGGTGTTTCTGCAAACAACCTCGCCACGGTGGTTCCGGGATTCGACGGAAAGCCTGCGCCGGGATTTCTGCCCGCGTAATACCTGGGAGCGGCGCTGTAGGATTTTTCATTTGCCGATAGGTCTTCAGTTTCCTTTTCAATTCGATGTGGAGTCGCTTCATCGCGACCTCGGCACGGCGATGGCGCTGAATTGGACGCGGCACTACAACGAACAGGATTACGGAGGCATGTGGAGCGGGATAGCACTTCGCTCAGCGTCTGGACGAACTGATGATCTGGTTGCCGCGCCGCCAGGGGAGCCGGGTTTCCGCGATACCGAACTGCTGGCGCGGTGTCCGTATTTCCGGGAGGTGTTGAAGACCTTCCAATGCCCTCTCAAAGCCGTTCGCCTGTTAAGCTTGGCGCCGCAATCGTTCATCCGCGAACATTCCGATTACGCCCCAGGCTACGACGATCGCGAGATCCGTATCCACGTACCGATTCAGACGAATCCAAATGTGGAGTTCTATGTAGCGGGCGAGCGACTGCTTCTCGAAGAAGGCCATAGTTACTTCGTCAACGTGAATTTGCCGCATCGCGTCAACAACCGGGGTCAGGCGCACCGGATTCATCTGGTGATTGACGCCACAGTGAACGAGTGGGTGCACGATTTGTTCCGCCGGGGCGAGGCGGAGTGTTGGGATATTGAGCGTTCGGAACGACCGCCGGGGAATGTAGACGATTTCCGGCGCCTCGTGCTTACTGACGTCGAATTGCGGGTCAAACTGGAGCAGATCGGGACGTGGAGCCAGCTTGCCAATATGGCGCTGGAGACCGGCAAGGAGCGAGGATTCGACTTTCACGAAGGCGACATTGATGCGACCAAACGGTGCGCGCCGCTCGTCGTGTCGTCTACACCACCAGCAGGCTGGGTACCAACGGCTGTGTCGTATCCCGCGGGGAAGCCGGTAGTCGACTGGATTTACGCTGGGGTACGACGTTTCAGCGAGCCGTTCTTTGACGATAGCGTCAAAGCAGTGCGCCGAGTGCCTTTTTCGCGATTCATGCGGCTTCAATCGCCTCTGGCGCGCATCCGCAATGAGGACGTGGACACGCTGACGCCGTCGGGTTTCATCTTTCACGTTTCACGCTGTGGATCTACACTGGTTTCGCGAATGCTGGGCGCGGTTCCTGGAACCATGACAATATCCGAGGCGCCGCCGCTGGATCAGGTTTTGCAGGCTCCTTTGCAGGTTGGCACGCTGACGGAACAAGAGCACGTGGAGTGGCTGCGCGGTATCGTGACCGCTCTGGGGCGCCGACGCGCCGGAAGCGAGACGCATTTATTTATCAAAATGGATGCATGGCATAACCATCGCATGGACCTGCTACGCACCGCTTTCCCCGGAGCGCCCTGGGTTTTCTTGTATCGCGATCCGGTTGAGGTGATGGTCTCGCAGTTATCGCAGCCAGGATTGCTGAGTTTACCCGGAGCGGTAGATCCACGGTTTTTTGAACTCGCGGATGCCGATATTACACGGTATTCCCGTGAGGCCTGGCTCGCGCGGGTGCTAGAAGGGATTTATGCTTCAGGGCTGCGCGCACATGAGGATCCGAAGTGCCTCTTCGTGGACTATTGTGAATTGCCGGAAGCGGTGTGCGGCAGGATTGCGACACATTTCGGAATTGAGGTTACACCTGACGAGCGGACCGCGATGCGATCTGCCGCCGTGGTTCACGCCAAAAATCCAGGGATTCCGTTCGAACGGGACGTGGATGCAAAACAGGCTCATGCCACTGACGCTATTCGCCAGCTTTGCGAGGGCAAGCTAAACACTTTGTATGCGGAGATGCGGCGACGTTCTAAACTTCAACAACCCAGCGCGCAAACAAACGGTCGAGATGCAGCCTGAAATCGACCGCGTCGACAAAATCGATTTGTAAGGCGGCGGTCGGATCCATCCCTTTGCGAAAGGCATCCAACCTGCCATCTTTCTCTTCGCCGTCCGCGACCTTACGAAAGAACACGACGACCTCCCGCAGCGGCAACT
>CAIKAS010000021.1 GCA_903825445.1 uncultured Acidobacteriia bacterium | reverse complement strand
GCTCATTTACGGGCAGGATGAAGTAGGTGCGATTACCGACGAACTAATTGCAGAAGTCGCGAAACGCACGGGTGCCACGCCGCTTCAGGTCACCGAAGTGGTCGGCTTCTACTCGATGCTGCATCGCAAGCCGCAGGGCAAGTATCACGTCCAGGTTTGCACTAATATTTCCTGCCTTCTGGTGGGTGGCGCCGAGTTATGGGAGCAGGCCTGTAAGAAAACCGGCCTGGGCCACAAAGAAACCAGTAAAGATGGCTTAATTTCCCTCGAAGAAGTGGAATGCATGGGAGCCTGTTCCTGGGCGCCGGCCGTGCAGGTGAATTACGACTTCTATCACGATGTGACGCCGGAGCAATTCGACAAGCTGATCGACGGTCTGGCGGCGGGGAAGAAGCCCGAACAGATCGCGGAAGTCCAAAAGGTAAGCTGCTGATGCTTTACAACCAGCCCAATCCGCTCGAAGTGAAAGTGCTTTCGCGCCGCTTTACGCTGCCGAATTCGCAATCGATCGAAACATATCTGGCCAACGACGGCTATAACGCGCTTGAGAAGGCGCTCGCAATGACCCAGGAGCAGATCATCGATGAAGTGAAAGCTTCCGGTCTGCGTGGTCGGGGCGGCGCTGGCTTCCCGACGGGTCTGAAGTGGAGTTTCGTGCCCCGGCAATCCCCCAAGCCGAAGTACATCGTCGTCAATGCCGATGAATCCGAGCCAGGTACCTGCAAAGACCGCCTGCTGATCGAGTACGATCCGCATCAGCTGATTGAGGGTGTCATCATCGCGGGTCTCGCGGTTGGCGCTCAGCAGGGTTATATCTACATTCGCGGCGAATATCGTTATCTGATCGGAGTCATGGATCGCGCCATTGATGAAGCCTACGCGAAGGGCGTGCTGGGCGATAACGTTTTGGGGCGCGGTGTCAAATTCAACCTTGCAACTCATTCCGGTGCGGGCGCCTATGAATGCGGCGAAGAATCCGCGCTCCTCGAATCGTTTGAAGGCAAGCGAGGCAATCCCCGCATCCGTCCGCCGTTTCCGGCCGTGGCCGGGGCTTACCAGTGTCCGACGATTCTCAACAACGTCGAAACGTTTTGCGCTGTGCCTGCCATCATTCTGAACGGTGGCCCCTACTTTGCCGGTCTCGGCACTCCGAAAAACGGTGGAACTCGGTTATTCTGCCTCTCGGGTCATGTGAATAAGCCCGGTGTTTATGAGCTCCCCATGGGTTTCAATCTCATGCGGATGATCAACGAGGTTGGCGGAGGTATGCGCGGCGGCAAGAAGCTGAAGGCGGTTATTCCTGGCGGGTCGTCCTGTCCGGTTCTCAAAGCTGACGAGTGCGATATCGCCATGGATTATGATTCCGTGGCCGCGGCGAAGTCGATGCTCGGTTCCGGCGGCGTGGTCGTGATGGATGAAGACACCTGCATGGTGAACGCGGCGTTGCGGATCATGAAGTTCTATGCGCACGAAAGCTGCGGGTGGTGCATCCCGTGCCGCGAAGGCACCACATGGCTGAAGAAACTGCTGACCCGCTTCCATGAAGGCATGGGGCAGCGAAGCGACATTGTTCTGATTGGCGAGTTGTCGAAGAATATGCTGGGCCGGACGTTCTGTCCGCTGGGCGATGCGGCCGCGATGCCGACCATCGCTTTTGTTGAGAAATTCACCGACGAATTTGAAGCGCATCTGGACGGTAAGCCCTGCCCGTACGAAAAATCCAACAGGCTGGTGCACGCTTAAAATGGCTGATCTGGTCAAATTCACCATCGACGGGCGCGAACTTGAAGCCGCGCCGGGCACGCTCGTAATCGAAGCGGCTAAGCGCAATGGTATTGAAATTCCATCTTTCTGCTACTACGAAGGCCTGTCATTGCAGGCAGCCTGCCGCATGTGCCTCGTGGAAGTGGAAAAAATGCCCAAGATGCAGGTGGCGTGCACGCTGCCTGTCGGCCCGGGCATGGTGATCCGGACGGATACCGAACAGGTTCGCAAGGCCCGCAAGTCCACTCTGGAATTCCTGTTGACCAACCACCCGCTCGATTGCCCGGTTTGCGATAAGGGCGGCGAGTGCGAACTCCAGGACATGGTTTTCCGCTACGGCGCGGGCGAAAGCCGCTTCACGGAAAACAAAATGCACGTGGATGAGCAGCAGTGGTCGCCGGTCGTGTTTTATGACGGGCCCCGCTGCATTCTCTGTTTCCGCTGCGTTCGTGCGTGCGAAGAAGGCATGGGAGTTGCCGCCCTCGGCGTGGTCAATCGCGGGGCGCAGTCCCTGATTGCGCCAAATCACGGTGATCATCTCGAATGCGACGAATGCGGACAATGCATCGATATCTGCCCGGTGGGCGCTCTCACGAGCGGCGCTTATCGTTATCAGACGCGTCCCTGGGAAATGGAGCACGTCGGTACCATCTGCACCCACTGCTCCGACGGCTGCAAGACGACGCTCGGTGTTCGCAACGACGAAATCATGCGCGGGAACAATCGCGACCGCTCCGGCGTTAATGGTGAATTCCTGTGCGCCAAAGGTCGCTACGCTTACGATTTCTATAACCACGCTGAGCGGCTTCAGTCGCCGATGGTGCGTGTCGGTGGCAAGCTGGAACCTGTCTCCTGGTCGAAAGCGCTGGAAGTAGTAGCCCGCAAGTTCGGCGAGATTCGGTCGCGTTCCGGTGAGATCGGCGTCATTGGTTCGAATCACACCACCAACGAAGAGAATTTCTACCTCCAAAAGTTCGCGCGGCAGGGTCTGAATACGAATAACATCGATCACCACCGCACGGGCGATGTGGTCACGCTGATCGACGCGCTTTCCGGCACAACCGGTCAACTCGCCACCACGCAGGATCTTTACGAGAAGAAGGCGTTTCTGGTAATCGGCGCCGATCTTGCGCTGGAGCATCCGTTCCTTTCGTATCAGATTCGCGCCAGCTTCCGTCATCACGCGGCACACATTTATACCATCACCGCGGATAAGGTTCGCGAAGACGATTATGCGGTCCGCGCGATCCGGAAGCCAGCCGGTCAGGAAATCGAGGCGCTGGAAGACTTGCACGCGGCGCTGGCGGACGAACCGGAATTGGTGATTTTGTTCAGTGACTCCGTCAAGGGTGACGCGCTCCGCAAATTGGTTGAGTTTGGGTCTTCGCTCGGCACTGCCGTCAAGTATTGCCCACTGGTCGATTATTCAAATTCACGCGGCGCGATCGATATGGGTCTGGTACCGGAATTATTGCCGGGCTATCAGCCTTCCGGTAAAAAGGGTCTCTCGGTACAGGAAATGCTGGCGTCGCAAACGCTCGAAGTGCTTTGGATCGTTGGCGCGAATCCGCTGAAGGCCGGCCCGATGGCTTCGAAGAAGACTTTCGTCGTGGTGCAGGATATGTTCCTCACGGAATCGGCGCAACGTGCTGATGTTGTTCTGCCTGCCGCCAGTGCCTATGAAAAGAATGGCACCGTCACCAATGTTTGCGGCGAAGTGCAGCGCCTGACGCGCGCGGTTTCCGCCATCGGCGTCAAGACGGATCTTGAGATCATTGGTTTGATCGCAAAGGAAATGAGCCTGGCCGCGACCGTTGGTCCGTGGGTTCCGGATACGGTTTATAACGAAATCCGCACGACCGTCAAGGGCTATAACATTCCGCTCGCGATGCTGGCCGTGCAGGCGCAGCAGACTACTCCGGTAAACGGACGTGTTCCGGTGGAAAGCCGCCCGGACTTGATCCAGAGCGCGCACGATGGACTTTTCAGTTCAGGCACGCTGGGACGATACTCTAAGATTCTGAATTCAGTTATGGAAAGCCGCGAAAGCAGGGCCGAACAGGTGGAGAGAGCGCATCCATGATGGTATTCGTGATCGCGACATCGATCAAGCTGGGGATTATCGCCTTTATACTGCTGACGGCTCTTGCGTATATCCAGTGGGTGGAAAGAAAAGTCATTGCGCACGTGCAGGTCCGCATGGGTCCTTCGCGCGTCGGCCCGCATGGATTGCTGCAGCCGCTCGCTGACGTAATTAAACTGATCACAAAGGAAGGTGTACTGCCTCCTCACGTGAATAAGGTGTTTTACCTGGCGGCGCCCATCCTGGCCGTTTTCATGGCGCTGATCTCCATCTCCGTGATTCCCTTCGGGACCAGCATAACCGTCATGGGCCACAAGACGATGATGGAACTGGCGGACATCAACGTCGGTATCCTCCTGATCCTGGCAGTCAGTTCGATGGGCGTCTACGGCATCGCGCTGGCGGGTTGGTCGTCTAACAACAAATACAGCCTCTTAGGCGGACTTCGCAGTTCCGCGCAGATGATCAGCTATGAATTGCCCATGAGCCTTGCAATCGCAGCGCCGCTGCTGAGCGCTGGTTCCCTGAGTTTACGGTCCATCGTGCATGCGCAGGCGGGTTCATGGCACCTGATTCCCAAGTGGGCGATTTTCGCGTTCCCGGCACCGCAAATTTTCAGCTTCATCATTTTCATGATCGCGGCCTTCGCCGAGACCAACCGTATTCCGTTCGATCTTCCGGAAGCCGAAAACGAGTTGGTGGCTGGTTTCCATGTGGAATACAGCAGCATGAGTTTTGCCGCCTTCTTCATGGCGGAATACGCCAACATGGTCACGGTTTGTTGCGTGGCGACATTGTTATTCCTGGGCGGGTGGCATCCGCTCTGGCCCGCCAAGTGGGGTTCCAATTTCGCGGCGCCGGCCATTTTCGCGGCCTCCGGTGCCATCTGTTTCTATCACGGCCTAAACCCGGCTCGTCCGTTCGATCGCATCACGCTGCCCGCCTTCGGGGTCATTTTCCTCGGATGCGCGGGCATATTTGCCTTCCCCCCGCTGGTGCCGATCCTCACCCCGATTTTCTGGTTCCTGGCGAAAGTCAGTTTCCTCTTGTTTGTGTTTATCTGGATTCGCGCGACGCTGCCCCGATTCCGTTACGACCAGCTCATGAGTTTCGCCTGGAAGTTCCTGTTTCCGGTCGCGCTGGTCAATCTGCTGGTAACCGGTTTTCTGGTGGCATTGGTTTCTTAAGATGGTGGACCTTCTCTTTTTTGGCATCTTCGCGGCTGTCGCGGTGCTCTGCGCCATTAACGTGGTGCTCCAGAAGCATCCGATTTCGAGCGCGCTATCGCTGGTGGGCGTCATGGCCTCGCTCGCGGTCCTCTATCTTTTGCTGGGCGGCGAATTCATCGCAATGGCCCAGATCATCGTGTACGCGGGCGCCGTCATGGTGCTGTTCATTTTCGTAATCATGCTGCTGAACGCCGGGATGGAAGTGCGCCGCGGCCGTTCGTGGATGGCCACAATTTTCGGTTTTCCGGCACTCTTGGGGTTGTTCGGCGTCCTCGCCTGCTTACTCGTTCGCTGGTTCCCCGATTCGCCGGTCATCAAGTTTGGCGATTTTACCGGCGGCACCGCAAAAGACATCGGCTACGCGCTGTTTACTCAGTATTTGCTGCCCTTCGAAGTCACTTCCGTGTTGATTTTGATCGCGATTCTGGGCGCGGTCGTTCTTGCCAGAAAGGAACTGGATTAATCCAAATGCCACCCATTCCCAACGGCGTACCGATGGCTGCCTACCTTGCCCTAAGTGCCATCCTGTTCGTGATTGGCGTAGCGGGATTTGTTTTCCGCCGCAATATCATCACGGTTTTTATGTGCATTGAGCTGATGCTGAATGCAGTCAACCTGAGTTTTGTTACCTTCGCGAATCATCACAAGCAGGTGAGCGGCCATATCTTTACGTTCTTCGTGATGGTGGTGGCGGCAGCCGAAGCGGCTGTGGGCCTCGCAATTATTCTGACGGTGTTCAAGAATCGCACGACACTGAACATCGATGAAGTGGATTCACTGAAGAACTGATCATGCCTCTCTGGCTCATCCCCGCGCTTCCGTTCGTTGGCTTTCTGATCAACGGCGTCTTTGGGCGCAAGTTTTCCAACAGGCTGGTCAGCCTGATTGCGGTACTGAGCGTGGTGCTCTCTTTCGCCGCGGTCATGAATGTATTTCTGTCTGCGGGTGATCTTGCAGTCAAGCCGCTCCACGCGCACTATTACACGTGGATTCAGAGCGGCGCGTTTAAGATCGGCTGGGATTTCAACGTCGACAAACTGACGATGCTCATGCTGCTGGTAGTCACTGGCATCGGCTCATTGATTCACATTTACGCCACCGGTTACATGGAGCACGAGGGAGGGTACTACCGCTTCTTCGCATATATGAACCTGTTCATGTTCTTCATGCTGACGCTGGTGCTGGCGGGTAACTACCTGCTGCTCTTCGTTGGCTGGGAGGGCGTGGGCCTCTGTAGTTACCTCCTGATTGGTTTTTACTTCATCAAGGACAGCGCGACCACGGCCGGCAATAAGGCCTTCATCGTCAATCGTGTCGGCGATTTCGGGTTCTCGCTGGCAATGTTCCTGATCGCGATTACGTTCGGTTCACTGGACTTCAACAAAGTTCTGCCAGCAGCTGCCGGCAAACCAACAGGTACGCTGACGGCGATCGCGCTCCTGCTTCTGGTGGGCGCATGCGGCAAATCCGCCCAGTTCCCGCTATATGTTTGGCTGCCGGACGCCATGGAAGGTCCCACCCCCGTCTCCGCTCTGATCCACGCGGCGACGATGGTGACCGCCGGCGTCTATATGTGCACCCGCTCGGCTCCCATCTTCATTCACGCGCCCATCGCCATGGAGACGGTTGCCATGATTGGCCTCTTTACGGCGGTGTTCGCCGCAACCATCGGTCTGACGCAATACGACATCAAAAAAGTTTTCGCCTATTCCACGGTTTCGCAGCTGGGCTATATGTTCCTCGGAGTGGGCGTCGGAGCGTTCTCGGCCGGTGTTTGGCATTTGATGACGCACGCTTTCTTTAAGGCGCTTTTGTTCCTCGGCGCGGGCAGCGTGATCCATGCATGCCACGGCGAACAGGACATGCGGCATATGGGCGGCCTGAAGAAGTATGCACCTTGGACTTGCCTCGTTCTGGCCTGCGCTTCGCTGGCGATTGCCGGCTTCCCGTTCACCTCTGGCTTCTTCAGTAAGGACGCAATTCTCGGCGCAGCCTACGCGCATGCCCCCTGGATGTACTGGGTGGGCGTCGTCACGGCCGGAATGACGGCCTTCTATGTGTGGCGCGCCTTCTGGATGACCTTCTGGGGTGACTATCGCGGCCACGGCCATCCGCATGAATCTTCGTGGGTAATGCTCGGCCCGCTCGTTGTGCTCGCCGTGCTGTCCATCGCCGGCGGATTCCTGTTCAATGTTCCCGAAATCCTCAGTGGCATGTTCCCGATCAAGGAAGCCACGGACAACGGTGGTCCCGGCGAAATGGTGCTGACCGGTATTTCGGTCGCGTTAGGCTTGGCGGGCATCGGGCTTTCGTATCTGATGTACGTCGTCAACAAAGACATCCCGGAGAAAATCACCTCCGCGCTGGGTGGAGTTTACACGCTGGTCTATAACAAGTATTTTGTCGACGAAGCCTACGATGCCGCGATCGTTCGTCCGCTGATTCAGGGCTCTGAATCGGTCCTGTGGAAGACGGCCGATGCAGGTTTCATCGATGGCATCGTGAACGGCGCAGGCACTCAGTCTCAGGGACTCGGCAGCCTTCTCCGCTTGCTGCAATCGGGCAATCTCCGAAGCTATGCGACTTGGGTCGTGATCGGGGCCGTAGTTGTGATTGTCGCGATTGGCGTGGGAGGTGCGCGATGAACCTTCTTGAACTTCTGATCGCCCTCCCAGCGGCTGGCTTCCTTGTTACGCTGTTCATCCCGCGTACGCAGGAGCAAATCGTCCGTCTGTTTACTCTGGCTGTTTCACTGCTCGCTTTCGCCCTGTCGCTCGGGTTGGTCGCCGGCTTTGAATCGGGCAAGGCCGGGCTGCAATTCGTGGACAACATCGTCTGGATTGCCAATCCCGATATCCACTGGCACGTCGGAGTCGACGGGCTGAGCCTCTGGCTGATCGTTCTTTCGGCGTTCCTCACGCCGATTGCAATCCTGATTTCCTGGCGCTACATCCATAAGCAGGTAAAGGAGTTCTTTGCTTTCCTGTTGCTGCTGGAATTCGGCCTTGTCGGGGTTTTTGCCGCCTGGGATCTATTCCTGTTCTACGTGTTTTGGGAAGTGGTGCTCGTGCCGATGTACTTCCTGATTGGCATATGGGGGCATGACCGCCGCATCTACGCTGCCGTCAAGTTCTTCCTCTATACGATGGTCGGTTCTGTGCTGATGCTGGCGGCGATCATCTACCTCTACACGCTCGCCGGCACGTTCGACTACGCGACGATTCTCGAGCTGTTGCGCGGCGGACGGATCGGGTTGAGCCACACCGAAGAGACGCTGCTTTTCCTGGCATTCTTCTTCGCGTTCGCCATTAAAGTGCCGCTGTTTCCGCTGCATACCTGGCTGCCGGATGCACACGTGGAAGCCCCCACTGCCGGTTCACTGATGCTGGCCTCGGTCATGCTCAAGATGGGAACTTACGGACTGGTTCGCTTCTGTCTGCCCCTGTTTCCGCTCGCGGCCCGAGAAAATGCTTATTGGATCAACATCCTGGCCATCATCGGTATCATCTACGGCGCATTGATCGCCATGGTGCAGCCGAACATGAAGAAACTGGTCGCGTATTCGTCGGTTAGCCACCTCGGGTTCGTGGTCCTCGGTATCTTCTCTTTTACGCAACTCGGCTTGGACGGCGCGGTATATCAAATGCTGAATCACGGCATTTCCACGGGCGCTCTCTTTGTGCTGGTGGGCTTTCTCTATGAGCGACGGCATTCATTGGCGATAAAAGATTTTGGCGGCGTAGCGACGGCGGCCCCGTGGCTCGCCATCGTTTTCCTGATTACAACTCTGGCCAGTATCGGTCTGCCGATGCTCAATAATTTCGTCGGCGAGTTTTTGATTTTGCAGGGCGCGGCGCAGGCAAAATTCATCTGGACTGCGTTCGCCGCCATCGGCGTGATCCTGTCCGCCTGCTACATGCTCTGGATGTACCAGCGGGTATTCTTCGGTTCGCTCAGCGACGAAGTGAAACACCACATGCCGGATTTCAACCTCCGAGAATGGGTTTGTATCGCGCCTCTGGTGGTCATGATGGTCTGGATGGGGATGTATTCGCAGACGTTCCTGCCCGCAGTTTCCGCGACTAATGCACACATACTCGATCAAACGGCCCCGGCTTCGGCGTCGCTCAGGCTATCGCCGTCCGTTGGCGGACTAAATGGAGGTCATCTCCATGCCCGCTAACTTCGCACCTTCCGCCGACGACATGCTGCGTTTCGCGCCGGAAACGATCCTGACCGTCGCAGGCACACTGTTGATGATTCTGGATCCGCTGTTCGCTAAGAAGGCTCCCCGGCTGTTCGGTCATCTCACTATCGCGTCCCTGATTGCCGCCATTTTCGCTGCAGTTGCGGCCAACTCGGTACCCGGGCTGGCTTTTTCGAATTTGCTGATTGTCGACGCTTTTGGGACCTACTTCCGCATCCTGGTTCTCTGCATCGGCATTCTCGCCGTCCTTTCGTCGTACATGTACCTCGAAAGGGAGCAGGCCGAGACGGGTGAGTACCATGCGCTCATTCTCTTCTCAATCATGGGCCAGTGCGTCATGGTGACCGCCAACGATCTGATCATGATCTTTATCGGCCTGGAGATTTCATCCATCGCGAGTTACGTTCTCGCGGGCTATCTCCGCAACGATAAGCGCAACAACGAAGCCGCGCTCAAGTACTTTCTGCTGGGATCTTTCGCGACAGGCTTTTTTCTGTACGGAGTCGCCATCATTTACGGACTTACGGCGACTACGCAACTTGCCGCGATTCGCACTTCTCTGAATGCTCCGGAAACGTCGTTGATGGTCGCCGGGGTTGCGGCAGCGCTGATGTTCGTCGGACTCTGCTTTAAGGTCTCAGGTGCGCCATTCCAGGTCTGGGCTCCCGACGTTTACCAAGGTGCGCCCGCGCCGGTCAGCGGCTTCATGGCCACCGGGCCGAAGGCCGCCGCATTCGCGATCTTCCTGCGGATTTTCCTGACTGCATTCGATAGAATCGCCGTTACCTGGGCTCCGGTGGTGTGGGCATGCGCTCTCGCGTCGATGACTATCGGTAACTTTGCGGCACTCACGCAGAACAATCTCAAGCGAATGCTGGCATACAGCTCCATTGCACATGCCGGTTATATCCTGGTGGCGCTCGCATCGAATTCCGAAATCGGCACAGCCGCAGCCATGTTCTACCTTGCGGCGTACGCGATGATGAACCTCGGTGCTTTTGCCGTGATCATTCATATCTCAGGTAAGGGTGAGAAACACCTTCGGATCGAAGATCTCGCGGGTCTGGGCCAGCGTCAGCCCTTCACAGCGGCGATGATGACGGTTTTCCTGCTCTCGCTGATCGGCGTACCACTCACTGCGGGCTTCTTCGGCAAGTTCTATATCTTCCGCGCCGCGCTGGATGCCCACCTGACTTGGCTTGCAGTTCTCGGTTTACTCAACAGCGCGGTGGCGGCTTACTACTACCTCCGGTTGCTGGTCGTGATGTACATGCACGAACCTGGCGAGGTCACCAACGCTCTTGAGGCTCCCGGCCCCGCACTACAGGCGGCACTGGTGCTTCCCGCTATCGGGACAGTCTTCCTGGGAATTGTCCCGGGAACTGTGCTTTCCTTCGCACAAGCCGCTTCCTCCCTTGTAAAGTGACAGCCTGACGCGTAATCAGACGCAACTTTCGCGCCCCGGAAATCGTACAATCGATTAGGAGGGTTCACTTTAGTGCTTAGACAGTACTTTGCCATTCTTGCTATCACCGCCGCGCTGGCTCCGGCCGTTTTTGCCGCGACCGAGGCAGACAAGCGCCTTGACGCATCCGCCGACCTGCTGACCGATATGATGCAGGCATCCGATAAAGGCGTCCCGCAGGATCTGATGAACAGGTCCGAATGCGTCATCCTTGTTCCAGGACTGAAGAAAGCTGGTTTCATTGTTGGAGCTAAGTATGGACGCGGCTTCGCTATGTGCCGCCATGCGAGCGGCACCGGGTGGACAGCGCCGGCGGCGATCCGGATTGAAGGCGGCAGCGTGGGCTTCCAGATTGGGGCTTCCGAACAGGATATTCTCCTGCTGGTGACGAACGAGACAGGCATGAAGCGCTTGCTGGCGGACAAGTTCACGATCGGCGCCGAGGCTTCGGCAGCGGCAGGGCCGGTGGGCCGTAACGCCTCCGCTCAGACCGACGCCGTGATGCGCGCGGAAATGCTGTCTTACTCCCGTTCGCGCGGCCTGTTCGCCGGTATTTCACTGGAGGGTGCGACGCTGCGACCGGATGCTGATGCCAACGAAGAAATGTACGGCAAGAAGATCACCAACAAAGAGATTCTGACAGGTGACGTACATCCGCCTGCGGCTGCTGAGAAGATGGAAACTCTTCTCAACCGCAATTCATCCAGGCGCTCGAAGTAGACTGGCAGAATGTTCATTCGAGTCCTTCGCTGGGCAATTGTCGTTGGCGTCCTGATTCAACTGATCCCGTTCGGTCGTCAGCATACTAATCCGCCTGTGACGCAGGAGCCGCAATGGGACAGTCCTGCTACCCGCGAGCTGGCCAGGCGAGCCTGCTTCAATTGCCACAGCAATGAGACCACGTGGCCCTGGTACTCAAGCATCGCGCCCGTGTCCTGGCTGGCACAGCGCGATGTGAATGGCGGCCGCAGTCACCTTAATTTTTCAGAATGGACTAAGCTACAGCGCCACGCGGGCCACGTTGGGGAAGAAATCCGCGGCGGCAACATGCCTCCGTGGTTCTATCTGCCGATGCATGCCGAAGCCAAATTGACGGCCGCGGAACGGGCACAACTAATCGCTGGCTTTGCGAAAACGCCGGGCTTTGAGGACAACGGCGACGACGGGCCGAAACTTCACCACTAACGTCAGCAGTGGCTTGCTACCAGACTTCCGCCGCTTCCAGGCCCACGCCAAAGTGCCCGCTATGCGGCACCGACTGGATGGGTAGTCCATCCTGCCAGAACGAGAGACGGACTCCCTTCAGGCCATCCGCAATTGTGACGCCGATCTCCAGGACATCCCGGAACGCCGCCTCGGTCTTATGGCCATTGGTATGTACCGTAACTGCGAGTCCACCCGCAATACGAATCACGGCTAATTGTCCGGATCCAGTCTCCGGGTGAACCTGAATCTCCAAACCTTCCAACTGCGCGGCGGATTCGGCAAAATCCACCCGTAGGTAAATCGCCTTCGCATCCGATCCATAGAGCACTTCCTTCAGCAACGCCCGCTTGCCGTGCATCGCTCCATCGCGCTGGTCCACGCCATAGACACCGGCGCCCATCCATTCAAAGTAGGAACCGACCACGCCATCCACTACAGGATGAATCGTTCCGGAAGGCAGCGTGTAGGTCTCCCGCGCTTCGGTGCGCAGGATAGTCAGAGAAAGTTCGGGTGGGGTGGCACGGCCTAACGCCCTGTACACGTTGGCCAAGTGCTCGCGGTAGATCTGGTCGAACTCTTCGCGATTGTCGGAATGGTGCTCGGGCCCATACCACCAGTTCCAATCGCTACCCTCGGCGATCATGAGCTCTTCCATCGCCAGCGCACGCCTGTCCTCGGTAATGCCCTCTGGCGCACTGCAAGCTACGTCGTAGGCCCGTCGCGCGTCTAACAGGAGACGCCAGGCCTTGTTGTCCTCCTCGGCGCCGATCCAAACGTCGAAATTTGCGCTGATCCACGAGCCGGGGAATATATTCACCAGCGGTTCCGGGCGCATCTTCTGGAACGCCTCGCGCACGGTAATGGCTTCCATCGACGGATCGTTCTGAATTCCGCCATACAATTCGCGGAAGAAGGGGCGCCCGTTACGGTCGTAATATTCCCAGGCGTTCTCGCCGTCGAGGATAATCGGCACCATAGCATCGCGACCGCTGGCGAGAATTCCGGCGCAGTTCTCGTGAATGCGCCTCAGGAAATCTCGCGCCGCATTGCCCGAATCCATGCCGGAATACACGAACCCGATCAGATCGCTCATCAGATGATCGCGGAAAATCATGCACATCTCACGCCCGTCGCGGGCCCATCGATACGGCTTGTAGGTCACGTCCGGCGACGCGCCACGGTTCAAGGTCCGCTCGAGCACTCCGTTATCGGTCGCTGCCCATTCGAAACCCACTTCGGATGCGATCGCGAGCGCTTCGTCTGAAACCGATCCCTCCGATGGCCACAACCCCACTGGCGCCACGCCGAATGTTGTCTTCACGTAGTCGCGGGCGCGCTGCAACTGCAATCGCGCATCGGCCGGATAACGGAAGCGCGGAGGCAACGGCACATGCGGATGCGATACCTGCGCAATGTCGCTATCGCAGAGCAAGGGCAGGATCGGATGGTAAAACGGCGTAGTCGATATCTCAATTTGGCCTGTTGCCGCCAGCTTCCGGTATTGCGGAATCACCTTCGCGACAATCTCCCGCTGCTTGCGTCCCATCAAGGCCTGATCGTCCAGTGAAAAACTTCGTCCCTTTTCAACCAGCCCGCGAACTTCGGGGTCGTGCTCCAGAAATTCTTCATCGAACCACGCCACCTGCGAAAGCACCTGCAAATCGCGGAACTCCTGCGCGCCGAATGAACTCCTGCCGCTCGCCAGATCTTTTTGCGCCTGATGGGCGTTGAACAGTTCGCCGAATCGCGGATACCTATAGATCATCCGGTTCGGATTTGCCATGAAGAAATTCCGCAGAATGAAAGCCTGCTCGTCTTTCGTCAGCGTTTCGGCGGATTTCAGAGCCACGTTGAGGAATGGATCGTTCGCCTCGCCGCGCGCGTATTCCTCCACCTGGACCATCATGGACGGTACCAGATTGAAAGTCTGCTTCACCTGCGGGAACTCTTCGAGGATCTTCACCATCCCGTAGTAGTCCTTGAGCGCGTGCATGCGGGTCCACGGCAGCCGGTATTCGCCGGAGACAAGGTCCTTATAAAACGGTTGATGCATGTGCCACAGAAAGCACAGATAGATTCTTGGCATGGTTCGTTCTTTAACGCCCCGAGACGGGTGAGTTGGCAAATACGCCGAACATGGGCGTGGCGGCCGCGTCGACGATCGTCATGGGACGCAGGCCGAGAATAATCTCTATGGTACGAAGTGCGGATAGCTGGCCGTAAGGAGAGGAATCGGGGCTGTCGGGTTTGGTCCACGGGGAAATGACGCGGACGGCTGGCGGTGTGACGACAAATATGGCAGTCTCGCTTGCAAACTTACTCTTCGCTACCGCCGCGGTGATAGTGTCAAGAGCCTTGTCGTCAGTGCCAATCTTGACCAGCAGCAACTGGGGCAGCTCGCCGGTAGTGTCAAATTCCCCCATTTCGTTCGAAAATTCTTTCGCGCGATCGGCATCCGGGTAAGCGGGATCTGGCCCTCTGTACTCCATGTCGGTGGAGCCAGTAAGGGAGGGATCGTAAAGCCGGTCGACTTGTTCGCCATCCGCTGTGGCCCTGTCGCGGTTGTGGACCTGGAAGCCGTAGTTGCGAATCTTCAGGCCGGCCTGCGAGGCGGCATTCCAGAGATAGCCAACCGGCGGCAAATTGGCCGGATCCGGCGCATTACCTGTGGCGGAAAACCTGTTGCCCAGACGCACGGTGTAGTCCGTTTCAATGGATGAAACTGGCTGGTTTGCGTCGCCGCGCACCACGTACACCACATGCTTGATGGGACCTGCGGCACGCAGCGGATTGCCTGCCGGTACTTCCGGCGCTTCCAGCTTTTCATCGCGGTACGGCGTGTTTGCCGTCACTTCCTCCGTGAAGGCTTCGAGTTTCGAATCATCCGGCGCGTCTAACAATTGCACGGAATTGCTGTTTCCATTCAGTACGGCGATTCGCCCGTCGGTCAGACCAGTCACGGCAGTAGGATATGCGCCTGTTGGCATGAACATGACCGGTTTGTGCCCGCCCGCAATGTCCACCACGGCCAGCGCATTGACGTCTGAACAGGCCACGAAGACCTGCTTTCTATCTGCGCTGACTCCAACCGCACTCGGCGTCATCCCCAGAGGTTGCCTCGGCGTCAATGCCAGATTCACCGCCTCCAGTTTGGTCAAGTCGCCCGATTCGCTCGCTCCCATTACAAACAAGCTGTTTGTATTGGCCGCGGTCACGAATACTCGCGCCTTGACTTCGGCCACGCCTTCACTGGGTCCGGAAGCGCCAGGCGGCAGCCCGCCATCTACCCAGATCATGTCAGTCGGGTGCGGACCCACACGCACGTTGGCCAGCCTGTCTCCGGAATTCACGTCGTACTGACCGATGGCTCCATCGGCCCAGCTGGATACGTACATTGTTTTCCCGGCGGGATGAAACAGAATTCGGTACGGCCGCCGCCCGGTCTTAATCTTCGAAAGAATAAATCCGGATTGCGGATTCATCACGACTACTGAGTCGCGAAACACGTTCGCCACATAGAGGAGATGGCCATCGGGTGCGAGCCTGACATCGCCGACAAAATCCTGCGAAGTGCGGTCCTTTTCCGCGACTACGGGAAACGTCCTGCCTGCGGTCAGCGCGCCATTCGCAAACGAAAACTCGAACACTGCCGCGCGTGCGCCGCCGCCAACGTAAAGCTTGTCGCCGGCTTTCGTCATCACCATACCGAGCCACGCATCCGGCACCGGAGTGCGTCCGGTTTCTTTCGCCGTTGCCAGATCGATGACACTGATGCTGGTCTGACCAGCGCCGCCATTCATGACCAGCAGGTACTTGCCATCGGGTGTTACGACCGATGCCATTGGGAACGTGCCAACAGCTATTTGCGTGCCAGCTGGAGTGGTTTTCCACCGGGGAGACACTTGGGCGTCTGCCGATACTGACGCCAATACCCCGGCAGTCAGAAGCAGCACCGAAGTTTTGTTGCCGAAGAGTTTCATTGTTGCCAGGCGTTCCTACGCCGCTATCGTTCCTCGAAATACCTTTGGGCGATCGGGAATCGCCGACCGATTCCGAACGCTTTCGACGTGACCTTCAAACCAGGTGCTGCCTGCTGGCGCTTGTATTCGTTGCGGTCCACCTTGCGCGCCACATCTTTGACCAGTTCCAGCGTCACACCCAGCTCCGTCGCAATCTCTGACGGAGCCCGCATGTCTTCCACATATAAGCGCAGAATGGCGTCGAGCACATCGTACGGGGGCAGCGAATCGCTGTCCTTTTGATCGGGACGCAACTCGGCCGATGGCGGTTTCTCAAATACCGATTCCGGAATTGCGCCTTCGTGCCGGCGATTGCCCACTCGCGATAGCTCGTAGACCATAGTCTTCGGCACGTCGCTGATCACCGCGAGACCACCGCACATATCGCCGTACAAGGTGCAGTAACCCACTGCGATCTCGCTCTTGTTACCGGTGGTCAGTACCATTGCGCCGAACTTGTTTGAGAGGGACATCAACGTCAGCCCGCGCAGGCGGGCCTGAATATTCTCTTCGGCGACATCCGCCGCCCGGCCTTCAAATACAGGCCCCAGGGTTCGCAGCATTTCGTCATACGGGGCCTTAATGGAAACGATATCGAACTGAATTCCAAGTCGCTCAGCCATTTCCTTCGCATCGCGCACGCTGTGGTCGGAAGAATACGGCCCCGGCATGGCGACGCCACGAACGTTTTCGCGACCAACTGCATCCACGGCCACTACGGCGGTGAGTGAGGAATCGATCCCGCCGCTCAGTCCGATCAGAACTTTCGAAAAGCTGCACTTCCGGATGTAATCCCGCGTACCCAATACCAGCGCTTCGTAAACCGCTTCGGCTTCATCGGTCAGATCCTCGTGTTCGTCACCGCGCCGGGCGACAGTATCCACGATCACCAGGTCTTCGCGGAAAGAGGCTGCCGACGCGATCACGTTCCCGTCTGCATCCATGGCGAAGCTCGACCCATCGAAGACTACCTGATCGTTGCCGCCCACCTGATTCACCACAATGGCCGGCACGCGATGCCGGCGCACCATGGCGCGGAACATGTCACGCCGCAGTTCCCGCTTGCCCAGATGATACGGCGACGCGTTCACGCTGATCAGAAGGCTGCCGCCCTGATGCATCAGTTCATCGACCGGATCGCGTGAATAGAGCCGATGCGTCCAGAAAAGCTTGTCGTTCCAGGAATCCTCACAAATGGTCAGCGCCAGATTTTCGGTGCCCAGCGCCCAAACGGATTGCTGCCGGCCGGGTACGAAATTGCGGCCCTCATCGAAGACGTCGTAGGTTGGCAGCAGCAGCTTGGTCTGACGCAGCATGATGCGTCCGCCCTGTAAAATCGCAGCCGAGTTGGTGGCCTGCTTGCCGGTGGATTCGACGGAACGCCCGACGTAGCCAGCCACGATAGCCAGAGGCAGGTCTTTCGTCTCATCAGCAAGTTGCTGGACGGCGGCTTCCGAGCGTTCCACGAAGCTGCGCTTCTCCACCAGATCCCGTGGCGGATAGCCTGTGATGGAAAGCTCTGGAAACACGGCAAGTTCCGCGCCGCGCACAGCGGCAGAACGCGCGAGGCGTGAGATCATCGCGACATTTCCCGCAATGTCGCCGACCGTTGTATTGATCTGCCCGAGGGCAATTCGCATGAAACTTCAGTTTAACGGCCAGGCACGCGCGGGTCACTCCCGCAGCTACCGAATTCCAACGCGGCGACATCCCGGTATGCGGTCGAAATCGCGATCAAAGGTACAGATGCCTTCCAGTTTGTAGGTCACCACAACGGCGGCATGTACGCCGTCACGGGCAGACAAGGTAGGATCCTTGTCTGCAAGACGCACGGCACAATCCATGACCTCTCCTGTGATGGCCAAGACGTCAGGGAAGAGTCGGCGCGCAAGTTCGAAAACCTTTCGTCCATCCGGCCATCGATTCAGAGCGCGATATCGGTGAACTATTTCCTGAAGTACCTCCGCGTCCACCGTGGCATCTATTTCACCATCGGCAACGCGCCGTAGAAATCGATTCGCCGGTGCCTTATTTGGATGCTCGGCACCCGCCGAATACATCACCACGTTCGCGTCGACCAGTATCACGGCAGCGGCTCAACGGCGGCTACAGACTCCCGTTCCATCTGTTCAACACTGCTAACGGGAAGGCTAAGGCCGGCGAGTTGGTCGACCAGGGCAAGCCTTTCGGCCCGCGTGGAGATCGAATACTGGGCGCGGCATGCCTCACGTACCAATTCCCCTACGCTCGAACGTCGTTGCGCGGCGATTCCTGCGAGGTGCCTATATAGGTCTGGCGGGAAGAGGATCGTGGTTTTCTTGGTAAGGCCGACTTCCATATCCATATCCATATCCATATCCTATCAGTGCAGCGTGTTCTCTCTGATCGGCACTAACTTCCGCTCCGCCAAAGACGTCGCGCCATCTCGCGATAGCGGAGTGGCCGCACATCCATCGCGCTGCCGCAACGGGTGCGATCGAGCTCGTTATACTAACTTTTTAGTAATTCTGGCCGACGCTTGCAGACGAAACACGAAGATTTCATTCCGCGCGGTGCTGCCGGGGCGGCTGAATCGCCCAAACCCGCTATGTTAACCTTTTAATATTAACCGTTTATAGAGGAGCTCCACTCGTATGTTTCGTTCTCTGGCACTTCGTTCGGCAATGTTTTGCCTCGCGATCGCCCTTTTCTCTTCCGTCGCGTCGGCGCAGGTAAAGATCGGCATCATCAACGTCCAAAAGGCGCTTGCCGATACCGACGAACTCAAGAAAGCCTCCGAGGACATGGCTAAGAAGTATCAGCCGCGTCAGGACGAGATGGACAAGCTCCAGAAAGACCTGGAATCGATCGACGCGCAGCTCAACAGCGGTAAGCTCAACCAGGCCGCGCAGGCCGATCTTCAGACTCAGGGCACGCGCAAGCAGCGCGACCTGCAGCGCCTCTCAGATGATATGCAGGCGGATGTGGACCGGGATCGCCAGGCTGTTCTTGCCAGGATGTCGGAAAAGATGCAGGCCGTTATCAATAAGCTGGCGGAAGACAAGGGCCTCGATTTCATCGTCGAAGCCTCTCAGACCCTTTACGCTAAGCCTGTGTACGATTTGACGACGGAAGCGACCGCCGCCTACAACAAAGCCAACCCGGCAAAGTAGACTGAAAGCCATGGCGGGTTATCTGGATCAATACGGCGCTGGTGAAGAGCGGCGTAACCGGATTATCCTCCGTTCGATTCTGGCCGTCCTGACCATCGCGTTTGTCTGGACGCTCACCTGGTATCTATTGCTCAATCACCACGAAGAAGGCGTCGTCAAGACCTTCGTGGCGGCACTCAAGAACAAAGATACGCAGTCCGCATACCGTATCTGGGGCTGCACTTCCGCGAAGCCCTGCTCCGGCTACGAATACCAAAAATTCATGCGAGATTGGGGTCCAGGCCCTGATGGTCCGGACCTTGCCGTCCTCGGACTCACCGACAGCGAAGAGTGCAACAATGCTGTTCTGCTCACGCTGGAGGTAAATGCCAATCGCACCGAAAAACTTTGGGTGGATCGCGGGAACGATACCATCACGTTTGCACCCTTCCCTGTTTGCCCGCAGCAGATTCCTTACGAAATAATGGCCCACCGCACGGTGGGTAAGCTGAGAAAAATATTCCTGAAATAGACTAGAGACAATAACCAATGAGCACGACTACCACTCCCCCCGCAGCCGGTCTTGAAGGCGTTGTCGCCGGCGAATCAGAAATCTGTTACATTGACGGCTACGCCGGCATTCTGAGCTACCGTGGATACAATATCCACACGCTCGCCGTCGCCGCCACTTTTGAAGAGGTTGTCTGGCTCCTCTGGAAGGGCCATCTCCCGAAGCAGGCTGAACTGGACGACCTGAAGACGTTGCTTTTCTCCAACTACGGCCTCCCCGTTCAGGTGGTCGGTTTCCTGAAGGCCAATCTCAAAGCGTCCCCTATGGACGTGCTCCGCACAGCCGTTTCCATGCTCAGCCTTTACGATCCGGAAGCGAAGGATATGTCGCCCGAAGCCAACCAGCGCAAGGCTGCGAAGCTGATGTCGCAGACTTCCATGATTGTCGCCGGTTTTGGCCGTCTGCGAACGGGCCAGGAACTGGTCGCGCCCGACCCAGCGTTGAGCTTTGCCGCAAATTTCCTCTATTGCCTCACCGGTAAGAGGCCGGATGCCGTGATGACGCATGTTTTCGACGTTGCTCTGACGTTGCACGCCGATCATGAACTCAATGCCTCCACCTTCGCTGCGCGCGTTACTGCCGCCACGCTCTCCGATATTTATTCCTGCGTGACCTCCGGTATCGGTGCTCTGAAGGGACCGCTGCATGGCGGCGCCAACGAAGAAGTCATCAAAATGCTGCTCGAAGTGGGTACGTCAGATAAGGCTGTTGAGCGCGTGCACGAAATGTTCGCGAAGAAGATCAAGATGCCCGGTTTTGGCCACAGAGTCTACCGCACCGAAGACCCGCGCGCCACGCACCTGCGTAAGATGTCGGAAGACCTTGGCAAAAGCACCGGTCACCAGGATCTTTACCTGATGTCCAAACGCGTGGAAGAGACTGTGAAGGCCGAGAAGAAGCTCAACGCCAACGTGGATTTCTACTCTGCCTCCACCTACTATTCCCTCGGTATTCCGATCGACCTTTTCACGCCAGTATTTGCCGTCAGCCGCATGTCTGGCTGGACTGCGCACGTGCTGGAACAGTATCACAACAACCGCCTGATCCGGCCGCGTGCCGAGTACAAGGGCAATCCCGACGGCATGCCGTGGATTCCAATGGACAAACGGTAACCAGTGGACGAACGCGCGTATTATCAGGAATCGCGAACCACCAAGCCGATCACGCTGAACTGTCCTGCGTGCCGCACGCAGGACACGTACGACCTGAACTGGATCGTGCAAAAGAAGAAGGATCGCTTACCCGGCGGTGCCGACGAGCGCGACCGCGCCAAATTCGCCAAGGCCCAGAGCTATATGGTTCTGGTGGATAATCAGGCGGTCTGCAAGAACGTCCGCTGCCGGAAACGGTTCGATATTTCAGGTGTCAAGACGATGGCGTTTCTTTAGAAGCGAAAGCCATTCGCTGTTGCGTGGGGTGCCATTTCATTTCAGCGGGTACAGCTTGATATTCCGGTAGAAAACTTCCGCGCCTTCGGACTGGAAGATGATTTTCCCTTTCGTGACTACCGTCTCCGAGGCCTCATTCATGAGCTTCCCGTTGACGTAGTACCTGACGTGGTCGCCCTGCACCACTAATTCCACCTGGTTCCACTCGCCGTGTGGCTTCTCCGGGTCGCCTTCCGGATCCCGGTAACCCGTCACGTCCTTCCACGGACCCTTGCCAAAACGGTTAACTCCCACGTAACTGCCGGGTCGCCCGATTACACGGCGTCCCTCCTTCGTGGTGAGCGCGAAGCTGTTGCAAAGATAGATATCCCCCGTGGCGCCTTCCTGGATCTGAAACTCCACCGAACTCGGCCAGATCTGGAACGGCCCCGTGACGTCATACAGGATGCCCGCGTCGCGCGCCTTGCCCTCACGCGGCGCATAGGTTCCTTCACCCCACTTGAACTCGGCGGTCAGGTAGTAGTCGGCATACTCCTGTTTCGTGATGACGAAGCCATACTCTTTGCCCGACACGTGAATCGCGCCGTCTTCCACAGTGAAGATATGGTCCGTATCGTTATTCGGGCCTTTCGACGGGGAAAACGTCTCGAACTGGTCGAGATTCTTGCCGTCGAACAGGACGACCGCCGGACCGTGCGCCGGAATATCTGTTGTCTCGGCCCCCGTAAGCAGCATGCCGAAGCTCATTACACTAATCAGTAGTCCAACAAGAATGCGGTGCATTTCCAGCCACCTCCTTCAGTTTCCCAGATACCGCGAGTATATGCTCCTCGCCACGCCCGTATCAGTCGTGCCTTTGATAATTGCACGGCCATCCGGGAACACAGTCATCTCATGCTCACCGTCGTCGAACCGCAACGCAAACTCATTCGCCCGCACGGTCCCCAGACCGCCCAGTCGTCCGGCGAGCGCCACCAGATCCAGTGGCCTCCTGCGTTCGTGAATCTGGACTGCATTACGGCCGCACAAACTCACTGGCGTGCGACGCTTACTATCCAGGTGCACAAACTCGCGCCGTGCGCACGTTGGGCAATTCGCTTCCCGGGCCGGCATGGCAATTTCGCGAACTGGTCCGTTCCACAGGTCCGCTGTGAAGATCTTCCGCCGAACGCTGCCAGCCCGGCCAGCCAGAATCTTGATCGCTTCCATCGCTTGGATGGACCCGATCACGCTGGTCATTGGTCCCAGCACCCCGGCGGTCTCACAGGTTGGCTGCGCACTTGTTGGCGGCTCCGGGTACACGCAGCGGAAGCAGGCTGAATCTCCGGGCAAAACAGGCATGGCAATACCGTAGCTTGAAACCGCGGCGCCATAGATCCACGGCACGCCATCGCGAACCGAAAAATCGTTGATCAGCATGCGAGTCTCAAAGTTATCGGTTCCGTCGAGAATCACGTCCGCCCCACCCAGCAATTCCTCGACGTTGCCGGCGTCGAGATCGGAGATGCGGGTTTCCAGGTTCACTTCCGAATTGGCTTCGGCCAGGTGTCTGCGCGCCGCCTCCGCCTTCGGTATACCCGCCACAGCATCAGCTTCCGTGTACAGCACCTGCCGCTGAAGATTGCTCGTCTCCACGTAATCCCGATCGACCAATCGCAGCGTACCCACTCCAGCCCGCGCCAGCAATGCCGCCTGCACGGTTCCCAGAGCGCCGCAACCCACGATTACGGCAGTCGACCTGCCAAGCCGGGCCTGCCCGTCCGGGCCAAGAGGTGCAAATCGGGTCTGCCGACTGTAACGACTTGCGTGGGAATCGCTCATTTAGATGTCTGGCGACATCGTAGCAAACCCCTTGAACTCCCTGTAAAATAAGACGCAACGCATTCACACCAGGGTGCTTCCATTGATAGTATGGGTTTGGTGCGGCGTCTCGATGCCACAGGCATTCTTGCGATCGGTCTGATCAGCCTCGCCGCTCACGCGGAGGCTCAAACCACCACGCCCGCCGTCCCTGCCGCTATCGCCACGGCCTCTAATCCCGCTGCGGACGCCGTTGAGGGGCTCACGGTGAACCGTATCTACTTCGATCCTGCCGACCAGCCACTGGCGCAAGCCGCAATCGACGCGCTGATGCCCCTCCACACCGGTCAGCCTTATCGCGCCGTGCAGGCCCGCGACGCCATCGAGAAGCTCTTCGCCACCGGCAGGTATGCGGACATTCAGATTGATGCCCAACCTGTACCTAATGGCGTCGATTTGCGTTTTATTACGAAGAACAGCTGGTTCTTCGGGCATGTCGAGATTCAGGGCGATATCTCAGAACCGCCCAACCTGGGACAGATCCTGAGTGTCACAGGCATAACACTGGGGCAGCCATTCGACGCCACTGACGTATCCGCCGCCGAAGAGAAGATTCGCCAGCTATTGATCGACAACGGCTACTTTGTTCCAATAGTTGCTCACCGTATTGAGTACGACGATACCTGGCAGCAGGCGCGCGTCATTTTCGAGGTGCATGTGGGTCGCCGCGCTCACTATACTGTGCCTGTCGTTACCGGCGATACCTCGGTTCTGGGCATCGTGGCCATAGACAAAGCCGCGGACTGGCACCGCTTTCTGATGCCGGGATATCGTGGCATCACGCAGGTGCGCACCCGGGTTGGAATCGACAAGATTCGCCTCAAATATCAAAAATCCAACCGTTTGCTGGCGACAGTGACTTTCGGCGGTATCGAACCGGCAGGAGAAGGCAAGCATTTTCCCCTTGGCACCGCGCACATTTCAGTGAATCCCGGACCACTTGTGGAAGTAAAGACAGCAGGCGCGAAAGTGTCGCGGAAGGATTTGGTTCAGAATCTGCCCATCTTCGAAGAGGCGACCGTCGACAGTGATCTGCTCGCGGAAGGTGTCACCAACCTGCGTGAATACTTCCAGGAGCGCGGTTATTTCGACGTAACAGTCGATTTCAGTCAACAACAGGTGAGTGAAGGCAAGACAGAGATCGTATACGCAGTGCAGCTTGGGTTGCGGCATCGCCTCATGCAACTCATGATCCGCGGCAATAAGTATTTTGACGAGAAGACGATTCGTGAGCGGATGCTGCTTCTTCCAAAATCGTTCGAGTTTCGTCGTGGCCGCTACAGCGAGGCCATGGTGGCTCGGGATAAGGCCGTAATTGAGGATTTATATCGTTCCAATGGCTTCCGGGATGTCCGGGTCTCCACCGAAACACAAGACGACTACCGGCAGGTGAAAGGCGACATTGCGGTGTCTCTCACGATTGCCGAGGGTGCCCAATACCTTGTCTCCTCGCTCACCGTCGACGGTGAAGGGAGGCTCGATTTGACTGGAATGTCGCGTCGGCTCAGTTCTCAGGAGGGGCAGCCCTTCAGCGAATTCGATGTCGCGACAGACCGCGAAACCATTCTGAATTTTTGCGGCGCGGCTGGTTATGCGGACGCTGGTTTCGAGTGGTCGTGGACGCCGGGCTCCACGCCTTTCACGGCGAATCTGAAGTTCATGGTTCACGAAGGTTCCCCGCAGTTTGTGCGGGACGCAGCGGTTACCGGTCTGTCTGCAACACGCCGTTCTCTTGCCTACAAACAGGTGAAAGAAAAACCCGGGGATCCACTTTCAGCCACCACAATGGCGGAGACCCAGCGGCGTCTCTACGACCTCGGCATTTTTTCCCAGGTCAATATGGCGATTCAGGACCCGGATGGCGACGAACAAAGTCGTCGCGTGCTTTACGATCTGCAGGAAGCCTCCCGATACTCTCTGACGACCGGGCTCGGAACTGAATTTGGCCGCATTGGCACCGGCACCACGGCGTCCGACCTTTCGAACCCCGGAGGTTCCACCACGCTGACGCCGCGCGTCTCCTTTGGGCTTACGAGGCTGAACCTGTTCGGACTTGGGCAGTCATTGGGGTTTCAGCTGCGCCTTTCCACAGTGCAAAAGCGAGGCTCGATCAACTATTTCGTGCCGCGAATTCTTGGCCAGTCGAAGCTGGAAGGCAACTTCACAATTCTCTACGACGACACCTATGACGTGAACACGTTCCGGGCAGTGCGCAAAGAAGCCTCAGCTCAGATTTCAAACAAGGTATCGAAGACGCTGACCATGTTTTATCGTTTCGCGTATCGCGATGTCGGAGTCTCCGACCTTAAAATCTCACCGCTCCTGGTGCCTCATCTGGCACAATCGGTAAGGGTCGGGATTGGCTCCTTCAATCTCATTCACGACCGCCGCGACGATCCTATCGATCCCCACAAGGGAATCTACAGTACGCTCGATCTGGGACTTGCCACGAGAGCGTTCGGTTCGCAAGTCAGCTTTGGGCGGGTCTTGGGGCGCAACGCGACCTACTACAGGCTAGGCCCCAAGATTGTGCTCGCACGAGAGACACAGTTCGGTCTGGAAGCGGCGTTCAGCGTTCCGGCCGATGCCGATCCGTCCGACCCGATCCCGTTGTCAGAACGTTTTTACGGTGGTGGTGGCAATACGATGCGCGGCTTTCCGCAGAACCAGGCTGGGCCTCGGGATCTGGATACCGGCTTTCCACTGGGTGGCTCGGCGTTATTCTTCAACAGCTCAGAGTTGCGATTTCCGCTCTACGGGGCGAACATACGAGGCGTACTGTTTGAAGATATGGGAAACGTGTATTCCACTATTGGCAACATGTCGTTCCGGGTCGATCAGCGGAACATTTCCGACTTCAATTACATGGCGCACGCGGTCGGATTCGGCGTACGTTACCGGACACCGCTCGGCCCTCTGCGTCTGGATTTGGCTTACGCGCTGAATCCGCCAAAGTATAACGGTTTTGCGGGCAATTATTCGCAACTGGTGCAATGCTCGGCGTCTGGCACATGCCAGGCATCCACTCAGCAGATTAGTCACATCCAGTTCTTCTTTTCGATCGGGCAGGCCTTCTGATGAGAAACTCCATCCGTGCCGCCGTTTGTTTTCTTGTCGCGATCGCATTCCCGGCTTATGGCGCCATCGTGGACCGTACGGCTATTACGGTGGGCACCAAAGTGATTACCGAAAGTGAGATTATTCGACGTATCCGGCTCACGGCATTTCGTAACGGAGTATTGCCGGATTTCGGTCCAGTCGCGCGACGTGAAGCGGCTCAACGCCTGATTGAGCTGAAGCTGGTCGAGCACGAAATGGATTTGGGCCACTATGCGCGAACATCGCCGGAACAGACGAAGGCGCTGGTGGATGCATATACAGCCGATCACTATCGGTCGAGCCCCGAAGCATTGCGCCTCGCCCTCGGCAGCGCATCGCTGACGCCCGAGGACCTGCAGACGGAGCTTGCCGAGCAGGACGATTTGCTCAGTTTCCTGAATTTACGTTTTCGTCCCGCCGTTGAGATCAGCGATCAGGAAATCGAGAAGTACTTCCACGAAGAGGTGGAGGCGAAGAACCCCGGCACGCCGGTGACACTCAGCGATGTGCGAGCGAATATTACGCAGATACTCACTGCGGAGCGCGCGGATAAGGATCTCGATTTGTGGCTGAAGGAACAGCGTGCGCGAACGCGGATTAACTATTTGATGAAGGACCTTCAGTGATGGAGTGCTCCTTTGATTAAGCCGTTGCGAATCACACTTTGGTGTGCCGGTTCGGCCGTTGCGCTGGCAGTTGTCGTCAGCGTCTCAGTGTTGTTGATCGCGCGCAGCGATTGGCTGCGCGAGAAATTAAGGACAACTATCATCGAACAGGCTGAGATCGCGACAGGTGGCCGCGTCGAAATCGCAAAATTTCAACTCAGCTGGACCGGACTGACGGCGGATGTTTCCGGCCTCGTGATCCATGGAACGGAAGCGTCGAACCAGCAGCCTTTTCT
>CAIKAS010000020.1 GCA_903825445.1 uncultured Acidobacteriia bacterium | reverse complement strand
CTGCCGGCGTCACCGTCAGCGTTCGGCCAATCCCGTCGTAGGTATACGAAACCGCGGCTGGCGCGCTGCCCGAAATATACGCAGCCGGCGGCGATCCTGCCGGCACCGCCTGCGGCTGCGATGTCTGCTGTAGTTTCCCCAACGGCGAACACGCGCACGGCGCATAAACCGTATTCGTGTAAGTCTGCGGCCCGTTCGAGTCTCCCCGCAGCACCTGAATCGTACGCCCCAACCCGTCCAGAAATGTCTCCGTCACGCCATCGGACCCGATCTTTTGCTGCCATGCGGGCTTCGCCGCCGTCCCAGGATTCCACGTCGAAATCACCGTCTGGCCTGAATAGTAATAATTCACGATCCCGTGACCCTGCGTCGAATACGGCGACGTCCCCGCAACGGGCCGCCCGTAGTTGTCGTATGAGATTGTCAATTGCTCGCCGTTCGCCCCCGTCGTCTGCGTCACGCCAAGCCAGCTGTTATAGGCGATTGCCGTGTTGTAGCTCTCCGTTGTCACCGCCGTTGGCGCGGCGTAATTCGTGCTTGGGTCTGCCGCCGCCGTCACCATACTCCCGTCCGATGCCGTCGAGTTCCAAAAATTCCCCAATCCGTCGTAGTGCGCGCACGTCGATTTCGCCGGGTTCCACGCCTGCGTGAGCAGCCCCCGGGAGTAGCTGGGAGACGTGCCGTCCCACTCGCGGCTGGTTCCGCCGATCAACAAACTCCCGCTGCACGGATTAGACGACGGCTGCCCATTGTATCCGGCCTGATCGTAAAGATTCTGCACCAGCTGATTCGTCGCGCCGCCCGCTGTCAGAGTCGTCCCGCTCAGGCGGTTCAGCACATAGCGCGTAGGGTAAGAAAGGTACGTATTCTGGTAATTCTGCAGCGCCGTCCCGCTGCTGGCGCCGAACGGATACACCTGCACCCCAGTCACATTGCCGTATGCGTCCGTCGTCTGGCTCGTCTGCACAGTCTTCGTGGGCGTGGTGGTGCCATTCATGGAGTGCACCTTTGTCATAATGTACGGGTTCGCGCCGATCACCGGAGAAACCGTGCTGCCTGGGGTCTGCCCCCATGTGTAGGTGTCCGTTGTGAGGGCCGTCCCGCCAGAGCCGGTCAACTGAGTGAACGTCGCCACCAGCCCGATCTCCCACGCGTAACTCCCCGTGCTCGCCGTATTGAACGTCCAGGTCTTCGCCCCCACGCCGCTGGCATCCGCCAGGGTAGTGTCGGTATGCACTGTTTGAATTCCGCTCGAATCGCTGTGCGCGAACGAGTATGCGCTCGATTCCGCCGTGCCGTTGAAATCGGTGGCCAGATAACGCTGCGAAACTTCCCGCAACAATCTGCCTCCCTGGTAAGGTGCCGACGAATAGACCCATCGCAAATGTCCTCCCCAGGGAAAAGTCACCTGCAATAGTTCCGCCGCGCTGACAGCCGGGTTCCCGGAAGCATCGTATGCAAACTGGTACCATCCCGGACCCGGGGTCGTTCCGCTCGCCAGCCCCGTCGCCGGTATCTCAATACCCGTCAGTTGCGTCGTCGTCGCGCCCGCGAAATTTGGAGCCGATTGGCCGAACGGCGGCGTGAGCGGCGCTCCCTCGGCGTAGCTGAACTTCGGAAAGTTCTCCGCCGTCCCGATCGTATTCGTTACTCCCGTCAGATGCGGCACCGGATCCGTGTTGTAGGTAAATGCGTAAGTCTGATATCCCCACGGCGGGCTATTTTGCGCAGTTGCCCGCACATCCTCCATCCCCGTAATCCGCGCGCTCGTGTTCGTCATCCCCGCCGGGAATCCCACCGCCGCCTGATACGTCACAATCACTTCATTGCCGCTGGAATCTTCCACGATCGTCGGGTACATCGTTCCCGCGTCTTGTTCCCCGCCACTCGAAGTACAGCCCATCAGCCAAAACGTCCCGTCCTTGAAATGCAGCCTGTTCGTATTAGCGTCAAACCAAACGTAGATGCCCTGCAAAGACGACCAGACATTGCCGTTACTCTGATCCAGCCGGTATTGCGCCCCCGTGCCATCCGTGAAAATGTAATGATCCACTCCGCCGGTCCATTCCGCGTAATACGGTGTGATCGACCCGATCTGCATGCTCCACCCAAACCCAAAGCCCGTGTCCTCCCCCAGTTGCCAGTTCACCCCGCCGTCGTACCGCCAGTTCTGCGAGTTGTAACTCAGCCCCACCGGTACGCCCCAGCCCGTCCTTCCCTGCGCCTTCACCAGAGGCAATGAGAAATTCAGATTTCCGCTCAGCGTGTCAATCTGTTCACCGCCGCCACCCCAATAGCTGCCTGTGGTGAAAATCCCCACCCGCCGCGGGTCCACCGAGGTTGCCGGCGGAGTTGTGACACTATACGTCGCTGCCGCACTCAGGTTCCCGTGAAAATCCTCCGCTTGAATTGCGTAAGTGTAGGTCGTACTCGGCTGGACCGTGCTGTCGGTCAACAGCGGCGTCGCCCCGGCAAGATACGTAGCCGTCCCGCCGTTGCGAGAAACCGCATACCGGTAAAGGCCGACCCCGGCAGCGTCGTCCAACACTCCCGGCCATGCCAGCGAAACCGAATTCGGCAAAATACTCGACCGAATGCCGGACGCGCTCGGCACGCCCGGGGCCACTACGTCATGGTGTCCTATGCTGACGCTGATGATCGACGTGGGCGTCGTGTTCTGATACATCGGCGCGCGCCCGCCAATTCCCGGCTGCCCAGTGGTTGCGGGCATACCTGGATTGCTGTAGACCAGCTGATTATTAAAGAAAACCCACAGTGTCGTCCCCCAAATCACGCTCCGCAGCGTGTTCTGCCCCCCGGAGGGCGTGAAATAGTAACTTGGAATCCCGACACTGGCGAGTTGCGTGACACTGCCGCTGACGCATTGGTTTACCACAATCGTCGAGTTCGTAACTTCCACGGAGATGTAGCTGCCCGTCGTCGAATATGGCGTCGTTAGGGTATTTTGCGAAGCTCGCAGGAATTCAATGGCCGTCGTGTAGCCCGCGCCTGACAGCGTCGCCGAAACTTCGTAATCGTTCCCGTTGACGCCGGTCACCGTCGGCTGATAAATGAACGCTCCCGAGTCAGCGTAGAAATCGATCCATGGCGGATTATCGCTATCCACCGTGCCATTCAGCGTCCACGGCGAACCCGACGCGGGCACTCCCGTGAAATCGTACTGATATGCCGCCAGTGCGCTCCCCGCGCTCAACAACAGAATAATCCCGCCTCGCCCCAGTCTCATTGTGCGAACACCTCGAAGCTGTCCAGGCTGAAACCCTTCTTGTATTGCCGCATAGTCGCCTCAATAGTGGCCTTGGAATCCTTGCCAATCTGAAATACCCGAATCTCCGGCCGCGTATCCGCCAAAATCGCCGCAAATGCGCTCGGATCGGCGGCGACGATATGCACAATCGCCATCTTCCCGTCATCCGTTTTCTGCATGCTCCACGACAAAATTCCCGGCCGCGACGACAGCGGCGGCGCCGCCGCTGTAACCGGAGTGGCTGCGGTCGTGGTTTTGGAAATCCCCACCGCGGCTGTAATGGCCGCTTGTGCCGTCGCCGTCCCCGCCACCACATACTCCGGCACAATCGGATCGCCCTGTTTCCCTGACCCCGTCAAATGGACCAGACAAATCAGCCGAAAATACCGCTGCGTCGGATCCGCCGCCTTCTTTTGTGAGAATGCCGCCCCGCCGGCGCCCAAAAACAGCACAATCGCAACAATGATTCCGCGCATTTGGATACATTAGCCCAAAAGCATCCATCGTTTCAACAAAAATATCTCTTATCCGCGTTCATCTGCGTTAATCTGCGGCTAAAGCTATTGACTTTTTCCGAGTCACCGCACCGAGAAAATATTTTCCACCATTCCCTTCAGTCCTTTCCGGCAATTTTGGCCATTCCGCGTTCCTGCTTTTCCCGCCCCTCGCGCTACGCTCAAACCGGACATATGCTCACCCCTCACACCATCTCCGCTAGCCCCCGTTCTGTCAGAAGCAATAAAAAAGAGCGGAACGAAGCCAATTCTCCTTTAAAACCAACAAAACACCAACTGCCGCGCACCAGCGGGATCGCGGGGAGTATCCTGTCATGAGGCATCTCTCGAACCTCGAACCATTCAGGAACATAATGAAGGAACCGACCACATCCATGCCCTCGTCATCGGCGAACGCGTCTGAGTTCAACACCAACCCTCGCGTCCCCGCGGTTCTTTTCGGACTCACCATCGTCCTCAGCGCCTTCCTTCTGTTTCAGGTACAGCCGCTGATCGCGAAGCTCATCCTGCCGTGGTTCGGCGGATCCGCCGCCGTCTGGACCAGCTGCATGCTCTTCTTCCAGCTCGCTCTGTTGGCCGGATACGCGTGGGCGCACTGGCTGAACGGGCAACCCATAAAAAGACAAATTACCCTTCACGTCGGCTTGCTCGCCTGCAGCCTCGCCGTGCTCCCCATCATTCCCTCCGCGCACTGGAAACCAGTGGGCGGTTCCGATCCCCTGGTCGGCATCCTGGGCCTTCTCGCCGCCACCGTCGGACTGCCATATTTCCTGCTGTCCGCAACTAGTCCGCTCCTGCAAACCTGGTACTCACGCGCCAACGGTGGCGCCATGCCATACCGCTTCTTTGCACTTTCGAACGCCGGTTCCATGGCCGGCTTGCTGACTTATCCGGTGCTCGTGGAACCGAACCTGACGAATCACGATCAGGCATGGATGTGGTCGCTCAGCTTCATCGCTTTCTTCATTTGTTTCGCTGTGGTGGCAGCAAGATCATGGTCCGTGACCGGAAAGTCCGCGGAGGAAGAAGTTTCCACCAGCAGTGCCGCCGATACCGCCGCCCCGCCCACTTTCGCCGATAAGCTCTTGTGGACAGGCCTCGCCGCCTGCGCGTCAGCCCTCTTGCTGGCAGTCACTAACCATCTCACCCAAAACGTCGCTGCCATACCTTTTCTATGGGTGCTGCCCCTGAGTCTTTACCTCCTGAGCTTCATCCTCTGTTTCGATAGCGACCGCTGGTACAAGCGCTCGGTCTTTGCAGGCTTCGCGGCAGTAGCCATGCCCACAATTGCCTACGCCATCTCCGGCAACGGCAATTTCACGAGTCTCAAGGTTGCCGTCAGTCTGTTTTGCATTGCGCTGTTCATCCTCTTCATGGTCTGCCACGGCGAACTCGCCAAACGCCGACCCGCACCGCGCTATCTGACCGCCTTCTATCTGATGGTCTCCGTGGGTGGCGCCGCCGGTGGCCTGCTGGTCGGCTTCGTTTTCCCCTACGTTCTACCCGTCCTGGCCGACCTGCCCATCGTCCTCACCCTGACCGGATATCTTCTGACCTGGCTCCTCTGGAAGGATCGCGGCATGGATTCGAGCGAGACTCTCAAGGACGAGAACTTCCTCACGAAACCCTTCGACAAAATCGCCATGGGCGTGCTGGTATTCGGCTCGCTGGCCTTCGTCGCGGGTCGCGTCGCAATGGTGAAGTTCAAGGGTGCCCCCGCCCTGCTCGCAAGCCAGTTCGACCTTCCGATCCTGCTGGCATTCGCCGCCGCATTTGTGCTCTACCTGCTCTGGCGCAGTCGAGGCGACGTCAACCCGCGCAGCGACCGGACGGATGCCATAGTCCTGGAGTCCCTGTTCGCGGGCGCCGCACTCTTCTGCGTCTACCGTCTCATCGATATACGCTTCTACTCCGGCGCCCCGATGCCCGATGGCGACTGGGACTACCCCGTTCTGCTCACACTGACCGGACTGGCTGGCGTTTATCTGCTCTGGCGCAGTCGCGACACCCTCGATAACAATCTGATCGTCTGCGCAGCCGCCGTGGGCCTGGCGTTCGGCATGACCGGCTATATGGCGAAAGACGTCTGGAACTCCATCGGCACCGCCCGCCTGCTGATGCGCAATTTCTACGGCGCGCTCGTGGTTTACGACGAGCAATCCAGCGGCGATATGGGCCCGTACCGCGTTCTCCGCCACGGCACTATCGATCACGGCGAGCAGTTCCTCTGGCCACAGAATCTCCGCCACGCCACCACGTACTATGCCGAGAAGTCGGGGCTTGGCCTCGCGTTGCGCAGCCTTCGTGTTGAAGGCGACATCAACGTCGGCTCCATCGGACTCGGCGCCGGAACCACCGCCGTCTATGCCCGCCCCGGCGATCACTACACGTTCTACGACATCAATCCCAACGTCCTCAAAATCGCCACTACGCAGTTTTCCTTCCTGACCCACTGCTACGGCAAACACGAAGTGGTTTTGGGCGACGCGAGGCTCTCGCTCGAAGACGAACTGCGCACGGGAGATAACAAGAAATTCGACCTACTTTCCGTCGATGCATTCTCCGGCGACGCCATCCCCGTCCATCTGCTGACCCGCGAGGCCTACAACGTCTACTGGCAGCACCTGCGGCCCAACGGTGTGCTCGCCGTGCACGTCTCGAACCTGTACCTGTCGCTCGCGCCGGGGGTCGCACTTGCAGGCAAATTGCGCGGCAAACAGGCCATGGTGATCAATTTCGACGGCGACGACGAACGAGAGGAAACCGCCTCCGAATGGGTACTCGTCACCTCGCGCTCCGGCTTTTTCGATCGTGAAGAAATCAAGTCAGTGGCAAAACCCATCGATCCTATCCCCGGCCTCCGTGAATGGACCGACGACTACAGCAATCTTTACAAGATCCTGCGCTAGCCATAAAATGTGCTAAACTGCACACTACGCTTGGCGACGATCCGGGCGGGGTTCATAAAGGAAAACACAAATGAATAGACATCAAAACAACCTTCGCCCGAAAACTGTAACCAACTGTACGTTCCTGGTCGCCTTCGCGGCGCTGGCCACGATCAGTCACGCAGGCATCATCACCGTCTATACCGACTCCACCAGCTTCGACGCGGCCGTGGGTTCCACCACAACTGACACATTCGGTCCAAATTCGAACTTTTGCCCAGGGTTAGGCGCACCAGTGAACAGCGCGAGTTCTATTTGCGGGAACACGTTCTTGCAGCCTGGCGTAACTTATTCGGCGACCACAATGGCGCCGAGCACTATCGATTTTAATTTCGACAGTGGTGGCGGATTCTCCGGCGCGTTTCTCGATACGTTCGGCGCGTCCAATGCCCTCATCGCAACATTCGACGGTCCTGTCTCAGGCTTTGGATTCAATTCCAGCAGTAATCTCGAATCGGCCTTCACCCTCACCATCAACTTTCAGGGGGGCGGAAGTACTTCGGAAACCGAGAGCGTTGGCGACGGACTTCCTTTCTACGGATTTGTGAGCGACGCACAGGATATTACCTCCATATCGTTGCTGGGTAATGACGGCATACCGAATATAAATCCTACCGCCTCCTTAGATAATTTCACCTTCTCATCTGTAGCCAGTTCTTCGACTCCAGAGCCGGCGTCCGTGCTTCTGCTCGGCTCGGGTCTGATGGGTCTGGCGACCATTGCGAGCAAGCGCCGCAAGTCCGCCTGATTCCGGTCCCCGCGATTGACTGCACTGCGCGACATACCGGCGACTCCATAGATGCAGATCGAATCGCCGGTTTGGCATTCTGCGCCTCGAGATCAATGTGGCGGTGATAGCCGGAGATGCGGTATCCTCAACAGGATGCGAAACGGCTTCTTGCAATAAGCCTGCCCGCGCAACAGTTTGTAGTATAGTTACCCAAGTGCAATGATCGGGACCAATCCGTGGTCGGTCCACGCAGACTATCGACAAGGAGTAATTTTATGTTGCCTGACTATCTCAGTAAAGCCTCTCCGAACCCCGCCGCCAATCGCGCGCCATGGTACGCCAACACGGCTCCCACATATGCCGGGATCTTTCTTTGGGTTGCGTTTTACGAAAAAATCGCCGTAGGCACGCTGGACCACGCCGGTCTCAGTGTTTGCCTCATCGCGCTCGCGCTGGCCGGCCTCCTGTGCTACGGACTCTTTTATTTCGTCCCCGCCACACTGGGGATGAAGACAGGTTACCCCTTGTACGTTGTCGGGAGTTCCACCTTTGGCACCAAGGGCGGTTATCTGATGCCGGGGCTTTTGATGGGCCTTCTTCAGATCGGCTGGTTCGCCGTCGCAACGTTCGTTGCGACGGACTTCATCCTGAAAGGGATGCACATGGAGTCCGTCCCAGGCTCGATTCCTTTCATCGTCACGGGCACCGTATGGGGCCTGGTGATGGCCTCCATCGCAGCCAAGGGCATTCAGTACGTCGCTAAGGTCGGGCAGATCTTGAACTGGATCCCGCTCGTGATGCTGTTGGTCGTCCTCGCTAAGACTGCGGGCGGCGTCGGACAGCCTCATCTGGCTTCCGGCACCCAGATCAATACGTTCGGCGCGGTGACAGGCATTCTTGCTGCCGTGATCGGGTTCTTCGCCACGGCGGGTGCTGCGGGTACGGATATCGTATCCAACGCCCGTAATAGTTCGGATGTGAAGTGGGGAGGCATCGTCGGCGTTGGGCTCGCCGCTCTCGTCGCGGCCGGCTTGCCTCTGGTCTCCATCGCCGGGGCACATGGCCTGGGCCTCGTCGGAGCCGACAAGTGGGAATACGCCGACGTCGTCGTGGCGATCGGTGGCCCGCTCGCTTCCGCCATGTTCTTCCTGTTCGCCATCGCCTCCATTCCGGCAACCTGCTTCTGTTCGTTCATCGCCGGTAATAGTTTCTCCACCATGATTCCGGGCGTCCCGCGCATCTCTTCTTCGATGGTAGGGGCCGTGGTCGGTATCGTTCTGGCGGTCACTGGCGTGGCTGCGAATCTGATCGGCTTTTTCAACATCGTGGGCGCGTCGTTCGGCCCCATCATCGGAGCTATGATTGCCGATTATCTGCTCTCCGGCAAGAAATGGTCCGGCCCGCGCGAAGGTATCAATATGGCTGGTTACCTGGCATGGGTCGTTGGCTTCATCGTGGGCATCCTGCCATTCCTGCCGATATCCGACGACCTGAAGCCCTACACGCAGCCGGCTGGCCTCTACAGTCTGATTGCAGGCTTCATCGTTTACTGGATTGCCGCGAAAGCCGGCATGGAACCAAAAACGGTTTCCATGCCCGCAGCAAAAGCAGCGTAAACCGGCGCCTACTCTCGCTGCCCACAGCAGGCCCGCGGATTTTCGAAGGCCTGCTGTGGGCAGTATTAATGCGATAAGCTCAACCCAATGAGCGCACCCGCAGTTGCCGTGGCCCCGGATCGCCACGCGGCCTACAACAAGCCCCGTCTATTCCTTGTCAGCGTCCTCGCCCTCGTCACCGCGGGCATGTCCTCATCCCTGCGCTCCAATACTGCGGACGACCTGCAAAGAGTTTTTCTGGACCCCATCGACAAGGCTCATTCCGCCGGGATGGTCGCCACCATCCTCGGCGTGCCCTTCGGCGCGTTCGCCTTAACCATTGCGATTGGCAGTCCTCTTCTGGATGCCATCGGTATGGGGCTGCTGTTGCCGTTGTCTGGAATCCTCTACCTGACCGGCGCCCTTCTTTTCATCTTCGCCGGGAGCATTTCCTCCGGCCCCGGCGTCTACCACGTTTTTTATGTGGCTGCCCTGATTACCGGCACCGGACAAGGCCTGGTCGAAACCGTCATCAACCCTCTGATGGCAACGCTCTACCCAGACGACAAGACCACTAAACTAAATCATCTGCACGCCTGGTGGCCTGGAGGACTCATCATCGGCGGTCTGCTCGGCGTCGCCATGTCGCAAATTGGCATGGGCTGGCAGGCCAAGTTGATTTGCACCATGATTCCAGCTGCTGCCGTCGTCCTGATGTGCGCTGGAGTGAAGTTTCCACCTACCGAACGCGTGGCTGCCGGCGTCTCCACCAGGGATATGTTCAGGGAACTGGCTCAGCCCATGTTCCTGATATTGTTCTGCGCCATGTTCCTGACTGCCGCGTCCGAACTCGCGCCCGGCCAGTGGGTAGACCTTGCCCTCTCGCGCACAGTGCATATGCCCGGCATTCTGCTGCTCGTGTATGTCAGCGGCATCATGTTCGTCGCCCGCCATTTCACCGGACCGCTGGTGCGTAAACTCACCCCCATCGGCCTCCTTTGGATTTCTTGTGCGCTGGCGTCACTGGGCCTGCTGGCACTCAGCTTTGCGGATTCTCCCGTGACCGGCATCCTGGCCGCGACAGTGTGGGGCTGCGGAGTCTGTTTCATGTGGCCCACCATGCTGGCAACCGCCTCGGAACGCTTCCCGCGTGGCGGTGCTCTGTTGATGGGCCTGATGGGAACCGCCGGCACGGCATCCATCTATTTCGTTCTGCCGCAGATGGGCAAGATCTTCGACAATGAAGCTGTCCGTTTGGCGGGTAGCCCCGCCGCTTACGCCAATCTGGCGGGGGCGGAATTGGACAGGGTAAAAGGACTCGCCGCCCAACTCTCTTTCAAAGAAGTAGCCGCGCTGCCCGCATTCCTCTTGATCGTATTCGGCCTGATCTGGTTCTACGATCGCTCAAAGGGCGGTTTCAAAGCGAAGCACATTTCGTAAGCGCCAAGCGCTGGCACTGGCGGCTCGCTATTTATTTGTCGACTGTTTAATGAGGTCGGCAACACGGGATTCCGGGTTGACGGGTTCCACCAGCACAATCATATTCGAGTTAATGATCATCCGGTCCGGCTGATGCCATTCTTTACCGCGCTTCACCAGAATGTTAGAAACCTGTTTGCTCTCCGGATCCTGATTGCTCTGCACGTAGAACACGTCGTGAAGGATAGGGAATGGCGTTCCCAGCCCTTCCAGCTGCCCGAAGTAGACGGCCCCGGTGGTGAGCAGTACCGCCTGATAAGGCGTCGTCAGCGGTACTGGGCGGCTTCGCTGCGTCCACCAGAACAGAGAGCCTGCAATGAGAATCAGTGCCAGTCCGGCAATGAGAACAATGTTGCCGTTACCCTGGCGGCTTATCCGTCTATTCATTAGAGCGATTTACGGCGGCGAATATAGAGGATGGCCGCTGAGCCCAGGCCAAACAGCGCGAACGATGCCGGCTCCGGCGTGGGAGCTGCCTCGCTGGTGGGCGCGAACGAGACTCCCTTGAAATTGGAATCGGCCGGTGCGGCAGCCAGCACCGAGAACGCTTCCCCCGTGACCTGAGATGCCAGCGTGTCACTCAGGGTGTCGGTAATGCCATAAAGATAGGTTTGATCCAGATCGGAAAGCGTGTAGTTGGTGGCAAAAAGCTCCACCTGACCGTTAACCACTTCCCCGGTGAGACCAAGCAGGCCGCTCGTGCCATCACTGTTAGTGTTGGCCACCAGGCCCAGTCCGGCTGAGAGAGTGTAATCGAGCACCCAGCTTGATCCATTGAAGGTCCACTTCTGAAGGCCGCCGTCACCCAGGCTACTGGTGGCCGATGTCTGCTTGCCATCACCGCTATCGGCAATGTAGAGAGTAGTGGAGTTGGCAAAGAAGTAGTTTTCCGGACTCAGGTTGATTTGGTCACCCCCGTTGAGTCCGTTGCCGGTGCTGTTAGCTCCCGTGGTGATCGTCTCTTTCCCCGTTCCACCGGAGTTGCCGTCGCCCGGCAGCATAGTTGGCCCGTTATTGTTATTTGCGAGCGTGGTCGGCGTGCCGCTGCCAAGCGTGCCGATGAAAGAACGATTGGATCCGGAGCCTTCCGTGCTGTCAACCGAAACGTAGAGCTGGCCGTTATAGATCTGGACGTCACGCGTGTCCTGAGCGTGAGTCTTGCTCGTCGTATCATTACCCGTGATCGACGTGGCGCTGGAACTCCCAACAGTTGTGTAGAACACCCCACCGGTGCTGTCAGGGCTGGTGCCTTGACCGGAGACATAGATATTCGTTCCGTCCGCCGTATACGCGCTGCGGGGGTTGTTGCCGTTGAACACGTTATAAAGCCCCGTGGAAGAATTGACGCTTCCGTTAGCGCCTACCAGAGCGACAACCCGCGCTACCGGAGTGTAGCTCTGCCCGGTAAGGCTGCCCGACTGGGCCAGCGCCGTATTAGTGTTGCTGGCGCTGTAGGCTGCGGGATCGGCGTTGAACGTCGCGGCGTTAATCCCGTATCCCATGATCGTGAGGTATTGACCGTTGCCGGAGAGTTGCAGCGTGCCTTCCGAAGATGAACCGTATTCACCCGAGACGGCGAAATTCGAGCCCGAAGTCGTCTGCGGAAGCACCAGACTGCCGGCGTATGTGGCGCTCGAAGTTCCAGTCACCCCGAACTGGAACAAGGAGAGCGGTGCGGCCTGATTGTCGCCGTAGCTGCCATTCGCGCCCGTGCCGTTAGCGATGCCGGTGCATGTTCCGCCCTGGATGCCGCAGCCTTCAACGCTGACGACAATGTCCCCGGCAGTAAATTGCGTGATGCTGTCGGCAAAAACGGGTGCGGCCACCAACAGACCAAGGACTATCGCGACCTTCTGAGTTTGGAATTGGACCATAACTTCAGAAGGTTAGCAACGGAATATGACAGGGGCATTACAAATAGATACCAGAATAGTCGATGTGAGAGCCGAATAGCACCTAATCGACTCTGCCCGTCACGCGGAGAATCGCATTGATGCTGCGATCCACGTCGGCTTCCGTCGTACGCCAGGAACATACGCTGATGCGCATGGCGGTTCGCCCCTGCCAATACGTAGGTCCGCACCAGGCAGTACCCTCTGCCTGAATCGCTTCGATCACCCGCGTAGTGGTGTCGGCCGTACCGAATGAAACCAGCACCTGGTTTAGAACAACGTCGTTCAGGATTTCAAATCCGGCCGCAGCCAGACCATCTGCAAAACGCCTGGCGCAGCGGCAATCGCGTTCAATCATCTCTGCCAGACCCGTGCGTCCGAGCGATTTCAACGCCGCCCAAATCTCCACCCCGCGCGCCCGGCGCGAGAGTTCCGGCGTATAGTGCATAGGTTCGCGATGGCTGCCTGCGGTAAGATAGGCCGCCGAAATGCTCATCGCGGCCCGAAGAATTTCAGGATCGCGGACGAACGCAATGCCGCTGTCATAGGGGACATTGAGCCACTTATGCGCGTCGGTAGCCCATGAGTCAGCGTCTGCCAGCCCTTCCGCCAAATGTGCGCAGGAACGAGTCGCCGCCGCCCATAAGCCGAACGCGCCATCCACATGAACCCACGCCCCGGCGGCATGTGCCCTCGCGATGATTTCCCTTGCGGGATCAAAGGCCCCTGTATTGACATTCCCCGCCTGCATGCAGACAATCGCTTGACCGTTGAGCGGCGGCAACTGGTCTGCGATCATCCGACCCTGTTCGTCAACCGGTACCGTCGTCACGCGCTCACGCCCCAGCCCAAGCATCCCGAGCGATTTCTTTAGGGAAGGATGAACCTCCCCTCCTACCACCACCTGAACAGGTGGCGCGCCGAAGAGGCCGTCACGATCCGCATCCCACCCCACATTCTTCAACACACTGTGGCGAGCAGCGGCCAGTGCCGTGAAGTTGGCCATTGTGCCGCCGGTGACGAACGCTGCGCCCGTTCCTGCCGGCAACGCGAGCACCTGGGTGAGCCACGCAAGTGACACTTCTTCGAGGACCGCGCCGATTGGCGTGGCCGCAAACAGGCCTGCGTTTTGGTCCCACGCGGAAGCGAGATAGTTGGCGGCGAGCGCGGCGGGCAACGCACCGCCGATCACGAAACCGAAGAATCGCGGACCTGCCATGGCTACGGTAGCAGGGGAGCCAAAATCGTCGAGGATGGCAAGTACCTCGTCGGGGTCGGTAGGACCGTCGGGGAACGGTTCCACGAAATTGTTCAGCGCCCTGATGGATTCAGCGGACGGACGCACGCGCCGGTCGTTGATGTCTTCCAGATACCGCGCCGCGCGGGAGGCTGCGGAATGAAGTAGTTCGCGCATTTCCTGATGTTAGCCCGACATGCCAGCCCGGAACACCTGCGCGGGTAGCCGGGAATCGGATAGAATGTTCATTCGTATCGCAACAGGAGATTTATCCATGAAGATGATCAAGCTTGCCGCTATAGCGGCTTTCGCGTTTTGCGTGTCTGCTTTGCAGGCGCAAACGGCGGCCAAACCGTTCCAGTTTTATTTCATTGACACCGAAGGCGGCCTCGCTGCGCTCTATGTGGCGCCCTCTGGTGAATCCATGCTGCTCGATACCGGCAATCCCGGCGATCGCGACGTTGATCGCATCATGGCTACCCTCAACGATGCTGGTGTAAAGCAGATCGATTACATGGTCATTACCCACTATCACGTCGATCATGTGGGTGGATTTCAGTCGCTCTCAGAAAAGATTCCGATGAAGCATTTCATCGACCACGGCCCGGATAAGGACACGAGAGAGCAGGTGCCGGGATTCGAGAAATGGTATGCCGACTTCGTGGCGAAAGCCGGGCCGGGCGCTCGCATGATAGCCAAACCCGGCGACAAGATTCCGGTGAAAGGTCTAAACGTCACCGTCGTGACTTCAGCAGGACAGGTTCTCAAGAAGCCGATGGCCGGCGCGCCGGGCGCAGGCAAGCCAAATCCCGAATGCGCAAATTATAAGAAGCAGGCCGAGAACACGGATCTGGATAATGCCCAATCCATCGGCATGGTGATCGAGTATGGAAAGTTCCGCACCATCAACATGGGCGACTTCGTGTATAACCTCGAAGGCGATCTGATGTGCCCGAATAATCCCATCGGCACCATTGACCTGTATTTGACTTCGCATCACGGGACGGATCAATCGGGTTCAGCCGCGCTCGTGCATGCCCTCGCACCCAGAGTGGCCGTGATGCACAACGGTACGCGGAAGGGTGGTGCACTGCCCGTTTACCAGGTGCTGCATACTTCGCCGGGTCTGGAAGATTTGTGGCAGCTGCATTATGCGTATGCGGGCGGACTCGAAAACAATACGCCGGGTGTGTTCATCGCAAACATCGAAGACCCGGTCACGCTGGGCAACTCACTCGCAAACCCGGCGCCTGCATTCGGAGGCGGCGGCGGTGGCGGTCGTGGGGGCAGCGGTGGCGGTGGTGGACGTGGTGGCAGCGGCGGACGCGGCGGCGGGGGCGGTGGACGCGGACCCGCTGGCGGACACAGCGGTCCTGCCTTCCTGATTAAGGTCTCAGCCATGCCGGACGGAAGTTTCACCGTGACCAACACACGGAATAACTTCAGCAAGACTTACGCGGCACGCAAGTAATCGGGTTAGGAAAGACAAATCATGTTTGTGAAAAGAGCGTGGCGGCTGGCCCTGGCCGGTCTTGGGATTGGTCTGTTTGCGCAGGCCCAGGTTCCCGATGCGGTAAAGAACCCCTTGGAAGGCGATCGCGCGGCGATTGAAGCTGGCCGCCAGCTTTACAGCTCCGTGTGTCAGGCCTGCCACGGAGCCGAAGCGCGTGGTGATCGTGGGCCCGCGCTCACCGGATCTCTGCGCCACGGGAATTCCGATACTGAGATGTTCCGCAACGTTCGCGGTGGCATTCAGGGAACACAGATGCCTCCGTTCGCCCAGTTCACGGCAGATCAGATCTGGCAGGTGATGGCCTACCTGCGCAGTTTGTCCGGATCCTCTGGCTCGTCGGACGTTGTCACCGGTGATGCGGCCGCAGGCAAGGCAATTTTCGATGGCAAGGGCGGTTGCCGCACGTGCCATGCAAGCGACCTTAACGGAGCCGGATCGCGGTCCGCGCAGGAGCTGCGCTCGGCCGTCGTAAATCCCGGGCAGCGTCCCGTCGTGACCGTAAAGACGCGCGACGGCCGGCAATACCGTGGACTTCGCCTAAACAACGACACCTTCTCCCTCCAGCTGGTCGATGCCACAGGTCAACTGAGAAGCTTTGCAAAGTCCGCCCTCGCAAGCGTCGATCCGGACGCAAAATCCGTTATGCCGTCGGACTACGGGCAGAAACTGACAACCGCGGAAATACAGAACGTCATCGCCTATTTGAAGAGTTTGACGTCACCGGTCGTCTCATCCGGCGGTATCACTTACGACCGAATCCTGAAAGCCGCCGTCGATCCGAACAACTGGCTGACGTACTGGGGAGATTACTCCGGTCATCATTACTCATCGCTCACCCAGGTCAACACGACCAACGTGAAAAACCTCCAGGCGAAGTGGGCCGTGCAGATGCCTGGCGATGGCACGCTCGAGAGTACGCCACTGGTTGTCGATGGCGTGATGTACACCAGCGGTCCAGTAGGTCAGGTTTACGCGCTGGATGCCGCCACCGGGCGCCAAATCTGGAAGTATCAGCGCACGCAAAAAAGAGTAAATCCCTACGAAGCGAACCGCTTCAATCGCGGCGTAGCAGTGCTCGATGGCCGCGTATTCTTCGGCACGCTCGACGCCGCGCTGATTGCCCTCGACGCTCGCACCGGCAAGCAGCTGTGGGAGGTTCAGGTGGCGGATACAATGCTGGGCTATAGCCTGACCTCTGCTCCGCTGGCCTTGAAAGACAAGATCGTTACCGGAATTTCCGGCGGTGAATACGGCATCACGGGTTTCATCGAAGCTTACGACCCTGCAACCGGAAAGAAGTTGTGGCATATCAATTCCATCCCCGGCCCCGGCGAACCAGGCCACGAAACCTGGGCTGGCGATAGCTGGAAGCACGGTGCGGGCGGAATGTGGCTCACCGGAAGTTACGATCCCGAGCTAAACACTCTGTACTGGGCCGTCGGCAATCCTGGTCCCGATATTAACGGCGAGGTCCGCATGGGCGACAACCTCTACACCTGTTCCGTGCTCGCGCTCGATGCCGATACCGGCAAGATCAAGTGGCATTATCAGTTCACTCCGCATGACACACGCGATTGGGATGCAACGGAAGATTTCGTGCTTGTGGACCGCATGTGGCACGGCCAAAATCGCAAGCTGCTGATGCAGGCCGATCGCAACGGGAATTTCTACGTCCTCGACCGCACCAATGGGAAGTTTCTTGCCGCCGCTCCTTATATGAGGACGAACTGGGTAAAGGGCTGGGATGCCAACGGTCGCCCCATCACGATTCCCGCAGCCGACGCCGACGAAAAGGGCGTATGGGTCTACCCCTCGCTGATCGGCGGGTCGAATTTCCAGGCCCCGTCATACAGTCCTCTGACCGGCTGGATGTATTTCTCGTATCACGATGGCGGCCAGCGCTTCGCCATCGGGCCTGCGCCGTTCGAGCCAGGCAAGCAATTCCAAGGAGAGGGCGGAGGCAGTGCGAATTCCGGACCACCAGCGGGCGACGCACCCGAAACCCAGGGAATTGCCGCGTTCGATCCCGAGACGATGAAGGTCGTCTGGAAATTCGAAGTGACGGAAGCGTCCCTCACCGCCGGCGTGCTCGCGACTGGTGGCGGCGTCGTATTCGCCTCGTCGCATGACGGCAATTTCATCGCCCTCGACGCCAAGACCGGAAAATCACTTTGGCACTTCGCCGCAGGCGCCGACGTGGCCGGATCGCCGATTAGCTATTCCGTCGGCGGGAAACAGTATGTGGCAGTTTCATCGGCGCAGGTACTCTATTCATTTGCACTGCCGGAATGAGCCAGACGCCAGCAATATATATCAGTACCGGTATTCATAATTTTGAATAGTACCGAACAACGCGTCGTGGCCGTAGCGCCCGATCGGACCACCGAATGACGGTACTAACCATCTTATTATCAATTTGATAGGAAGCACGTAGCCAGTGTTTCGCAGCCTGGCTTCAAGATGGAAATTGTACGAATCGCTATTTGACCACTCCAGGATGGTAGTAGTACCCTTCTCTAAAAGGGAAGTAGTGCGATTTATTACCGACCTCGAACATTCTTTGGAGGAAAGATGAAAACGTTCTTATTAACAGCAGGCTTCGCGGTTGTTTTCTCGGTGGCGGCCAGCGCTTCCACAATTGATATTTTGGACGAATACGGGGTTGACGCCGGCCCGCTTACAACCTTCTACACCGGTAACAGCGACACGGTGAACAACCTGAACAGTGGATTTACCTCTTCGGACATCAGTGGGGCGAATCTCGTTGTTCTTGCAGGGCTTACGAGCAACCTGAACTCAGGTCAGCTGGCCGCAATCGACAGCTTCGTCACCGGCGGGGGCAACTTAGTGCTCATGTCGGACGCGGCAGGTTTCGAGACGCTCCAGGGCACCCTGAATAATACGCTGACCTCGTTGGGAAGCACGATGGTCAATGTGGACGGTTCGTACGACAGCGGGTATCAAACGACCACCACCATCGCTTCTAACCCGTTCACAACCGGCGTGACCTCGCTCGAATATGGCTACACGTCCGCAATCACCGGTGGGACTGCGCTCGTTACCGGCGTTGGTGGGCAGGTCTTCGTCGCAACTGAGCAGATTGGGTCCGGAAATGTGTTTGCAATTGCGGATTTGGACACGGCAGACGTCAACACCATCAGCAATGCAGGCAATCAGCAGTTCTATTGCAATGTGGCGGGAGATGGCTGCGCTCTGTCTGGCGCTCCGGAGCCGGGTACGTTCGGCCTGGCAGGTTTGGCCGTCGCCGGTGCGTTTGCAATGCTGCGCCGCAAGAAGGCGTAAGACGAGTTTCCTGAAATTCGGGTTTGATAGAAAGAGGCATCGGAGATTCCGGTGCCTCTCTTTATTTGCTCTTCTGGCCGATGTCGGGTTGCCGTAGTGCCGTCAAGTTCACTCACCGCTGCACGCGACCGCTGCCGCCGTCTTTCAGTAATGAAGTCACTTCAGCCAGCGTAGTCCGGCTGAAATCGCCGTACGTCGAGTGCTTCAGGCAACTGAGCGCCACCGCGAATTCCAGCGCTGCGGCGTCATCCGCCAGCATCTGCATCCCGTAAATCAGTCCCCCGGCAAAACTATCGCCCGAACCGACCCGGTCTACAATACTCGTGATATCGTAAGTCCGGCTCATCAGGAAGTTCTTGCCGTTGTTCAGGCATGCTGACCACCGATTCCATGACGCGCTCTTCGATTCGCGCAGCGTTACTGCTACCGCCCTCAAATTCGGATACGTCTTCAGCACCAGCGCAGTCAGATCTTCGTAGCGCTGGTGTTCCAGCACGCCCGAACTGACGTCCATCTCGGCGTTCAGGCCAAGCGTCATCTGGATATCTTCTTCGTTCGCGATGATCACATCCACGAACTTCACCATTTCACTCATCACTTCAGGCGCGGACTTGCCCCACTTCCAAAGCAACTTGCGGAAATTAAGATCGCAGGAAACGGTGAGTCCGTGTTCGCGCGCCTTCTTGACGCCTTCGAGCGCCAGCGCGGCGGAGGATTCGCTGATCGCCGGGGTGATCCCTGTAACGTGGAACCAACCCGCGCCTGCAAGCGTTTTGTCCCAATCAATCGACCCTGGCTTCGCAATTGTTGCGGAACTGCCTGCACGGTCGTAAACCACCCGCGATGCCCGCTGGTTCGCGCCCGTCTCCAGATAATAGACGCCCATACGCCCCGGCCCGCGCACCAGCTTCGATGTATCCACACCAAACCGGCGCAGTTCCGCAACGCACGCGTCGCCGATCGGATTATTCTCCGGCATCACCGTCACGAACGCCGCATTCAGACCCAGCGTCGAAAGCGCCACAGCAACGTTGGCTTCCCCGCCGCCAAACGTCGCGCTAAAGGTCGGCGTCTGCAGGTAGCGCTCGAACCCGGGCGGCGTGAGCCGCAGCATGATTTCTCCAAAGGTGACGGTTTGCGGTTTCATTAGCTGGCCATCTCCTTCCGGGCGATCTTGATGTTTTCAATCAACTGGCGCGAAAGCTTAGTGATCGATTGATAGTCTCCCGTCTTCGCGCCCTTCGTCAGGTTGCCGCCCACTCCAAGAGCAACACAACCAGCCTTGATCCACTCTCCCGCATTTTCCGCGCTGACCCCGCCAGTAGGCATCAGAGGAGCGTGCGGCAGCGGACCACGCAGCGCTTTCACAAACGACGGGCCAAGCGCCTCGCCCGGGAACAGCTTGACGATATCGGCGCCATCTTCCATCGCGTTAACCACTTCCTGCGAAGTTCCCGCACCTGGCAAATAAGGAATCTGATAGCGGCGGCACATCCGTGCCACATCGGCGCTGCACGATGGGCTCACAATGAACTGCGCACCCGCCAGCATCGCGTGGCGAGCCGTTTCAGTATCGAGAACCGTGCCCGCCCCAATCAGGATGTCCCCCGACTGGTGTCGTTTCGCGAGCTCGGCAATAGCTCCGGTGGCGCCGGCGACGGTGAAGGTCACTTCCATCGCGGTAACACCCCCTTCGGCGCACGCTTCCGCGATTCGGCACGCCTGATCGGCACTGTCCGCGCGGATAACAACGACAAGTCCGGACGCGGTGATCTTATTCAGATAGTTCAGTTTTTGCATGAGAAATGGGATTCGGAACGAAGGGACATTATATCGTCGGCACCCCTGGGCACTCCATGGCCTTGCCAGCGGCAGTCAGGCCGCCAGAGTTGCTACAATGTAGCACATGAGGAAAACCTCGGTACGCGAACTCCACATACGCACTTCGGAACTCGTCCGCGAAGCCGAGGAAGGGGGCGTAATCGTAATAGAACGCCGGGGCGAACCTGTAGCCGAATTGCGCCCGTTGGGTGAATCGGCGCGCATTCCTGCCGCGGAGAAAGCGAAGATCTTTGCGTCTATGCGGAAGCTCTGGGCCCGAATGCCCGTGGTCGGCGACAGCGCCGCGCTCATTGAAGAAGACCGGAACAGGTAGCCTGGCGTGTATCTCGACACCTGTTATATCGCGAAATTCTATTTCAATGAATCGGAGTCGGAGCGTGTTCGGGAACTCATACAAAAGTCGGGCGTCATCCACACCTCCTCCTGGGCATTGGCCGAATTTCACGGTGTCCTTCATCGCCGCATGCGCGAAGGTACTGCCTCTCGATCCGATGTTCGCGAACTCGCCTCTCGCTTTTCACAGCACGCGGCGCTTGGATTGTGGAAGCTGGCGCCGGTCAGCGAAGCCCTGCTCAGGCGGACCAGCGCCACCATGCTGACTGCCCCGAAAAGCCTTTTCCTGCGCACTGCGGATGCTGTCCATCTCGCGACAGCCCAGGAAATAGGTGAACGCGAAGTGTGGACCAGCGACCGCCATATGCTGGCGGCGGCTTCTTTTTTCGGCCTCACTGGCCGTTCGGTTTAAGACGTCCCGCCCGCCACGCTCCTGTTGACTACATGCTCCAAAGGGTAAATTCGTCCAACTACCGGGCGTGATTGCCAGGACTCTTCTTGCCCAATAGGCGGGATCCCGAATCAGGCTCCGAAGAAGTCGATGTCGCGCATCGGATAGTGTTTCCGGTTCCGCGTCCATAGCATCGCCTTATGGACAGCCGCCGTCGCCGCAATGAGTCCGTCCGCAATCTCCACTGCGTGGCTCTTGGAGTACCGCTTCAGGTAGTCTCCGGCGTGGCGCCCAACTTCGACGTTCACAGGCACGCAGATCAACGCGGCGAACAGCGCCTCCAGTGCGGCTGCTTCGGCGGGACGCACACCCTGCCACAGTTCGCAGACTGAGACCGGACTGCACATCAGTGCGTGCGCCGGAGACTGGAGTGACCGCCAGCTATCGATAATACGCTGGTCCCGGCCCCGAAATATTTCGATCAAAGTATCCGAATCGACAAGTACGTTCATACATTGAGCATTTGCTTCCGGCGGCTTCCCTTGCGCAGTTGCCTGATGTATTCGTTTGTCGGTCCAATGTCGTCCCGATCCCGCCAGATTCCGATCACTGCTTCCATCGCATTCTTCCGCACATCTGCGGGTTCCGAATACGCTTTACGAAGCGCCAGTCTGGCAAGCTGTGACACCGTGGTCCGTTCCTGATCCGCTCGCAGATGGAGGGTTTTCCACAAATCGTCGTCCAACAACAATTGGGTTCGCCTCATGGTGTATATGATACACCATCTCTCGGGAGCGAGATTACCGGTATAAATCCGTGAATTGCCGCAGTTCCGCCCCGTTCAAATCCGAGACCGCGCAGTAGTTCATCTCCTGCCTGTTCCAGCAGATCATATTAAAACCGTTATCGCTCTCAGGCGCGGCCACCGCCGTCGCGGCAGGCCATTCAAATACGTTGATCGTGTGCTGATGTCGTTTATAAATCAACGCCGCGACCGGCCTCCGATCAAGATAATCCACTCGGCCTCCCACCAACGGGAATCCCGCGCCTGCATAGTCCCGGACATCCGGCGCATAGTCGAGCCGACCGTTAAACCACGGCTTGACATTATGCTGATCGGTGGACTGGATGTCGAGCAGATGGTCGCCCATCAGCGACCGCACATGATCCGACACAATCTCACGCGCCACGTCGCTCTCGCCAGAACTACGCAGGTGCAGCAGATTCCAGCCCGACGATACCGCCAGCAATACAGTAGCCGCGATTGCCCAGCTGCGAATCCACGGCGTGCCGGCCTGCCGCGCCCCCGAAGCCTGCCGAACGCTCTTCAACACACGCGTGCGCAAATGCTCGGGTGCGTCGTATCTTAGTTCATCGGCGCGGAGTCTGCTCGTCAGCCCCGCCAGTCGCTGCCGTGCCGCTTCGCAATCCGCACATTCCGCGAAATGCTGCTCAAGATCTGCCTTCCGCGCCGCATCCAGTTCTCCATCGAGATACGGCTCGATCAGCGCGCTGGCCCATTGGCATGTCATCGTTTCGCCCCCATGCAATCCAGTAGTTTGGCTCTGCCCCGGGACAGACGAGACATCACCGTTCCCACCGGTATCGCCGCAACTTCCGAAATCTCGCGATACGACATCTCTTCCAACTCGCGCATCACCACCATCTCGCGGTATTCTTCCGGCAGACCCTCCACGCACTTACGAAGCGCTTCGATCCGCGAATCGTTCACCAGCCGTGCCTCCACCGTATCGTCGCCCGATCCGCCGTGCGCCCTTTCGTCGAACTCCACGCTGGCCGGTTTCCGCCCCATCCACGTGTGGCACGTATTGCGCACCACCGCAAGCAGCCACGCCCGTCCGTCTCCCCCGTGAAAGCCGTCGAAGAAACGGAAGGCACGCAGATACGCCTCCTGAACCACATCCTCGGCGTCGCCCGGGTTTCCTGTCAGCCAGCGCGCCAGATTGTGCGCGGCGTTGAGATGCGGCAGCATGGTTTGCTCAAATAACGCAAGTTTGGCCGATTCATCCATGCTCTGCAGTTAGTGCCGCTTCTCCCGGCACACGACATTGTCCCACGTTCCGCGAATTTGGCATCACTTTGAAAGCGATTGTCTTACCTTGAAAGTGACTTAAGATACGCGATGATATTCCGCCTTTCATCGGGGTTCGGCACCCGGAACGTCATGTCATTATCAGGCACCACGGACTCCGTATCGGTCAGCCATTTGTTGAGCGATTCCTCATCCCACCTGAACTGCGCGCTCTTGAGCCCATCTGAATAGCGGAAGTCGGTCGTGGAACCCGCGCGGCGTCCGTAAACACCGCGCAGCCTCGGACCTTCCATCGGGCGATCGGGCGAATGGCACCCGCCGCAGCGGCGCTGGAACAGATCTTTGCCCTGCACTTCATCGCCCTGCTGCGGCAACCCGAAACAGCTCAGTCCCAGAAACATTCCGCCAACTAACGTCGCGGTTACCCACGGCTTCATCGATTCCCCGCTCCGTCCGCGAGAGACTTGTCGACAACCGCGAGCGAATGTTTCTGCTGGATGTATGTCACCTCCCGGATGCCCAGAACACCACTCAGTTGCTCTGCCGGAACTTTCATCGGGCCCGGTGCGGGAGCGGCACCCGGCGCGGGCTGGGGAAACGCCGTCGAAGCCGCGGTGTGAAACGCAACCCTGCCTTCCACCTTTTGCATCACCTGATGGATATGGCCATTCAGCACCGTGACCGATCCAAATCTTTTCATGATCGTCAATGCCTGCTCGCTGTCACGCGTCCCCCAGCCCCAATCCGGATAAACCGTCCACAGCGGCAGATGTGCGAAGACCACCAGGGGCGTACTCGCCGAGCGGCCTTTCAAATCGCCGGCAAGCCATTCCAACTGCTCGTCGCCAAGTTTCCCCATGCCCTCGAGCGCCGCCGAATTCACCAGACCCACAAAGTGCACTCCCTTGTGGTCGAAACTGTACCAGCCCTTGCCCTTCGTATCTTTGCCGTAGCGCTCCAGGTACAGCTTGCCGTCGTCGACTGAGATGTCGTGCTCACCGGGCACGCAGAACATCTGCCGCGTCTTCCCGCCGCGCATGACCTGGTCCAGCGTGTCAAACTCCTCAGGTTTCGATGAATGCGTCAGATCACCAGTGTGGATGATGAAATCAGGCTGGTTCGGCAGCGCGTCGATCTTGTCGACCGCCGCCTTCAGTGTGGCCGTAACATCGGGATTCGCGGGCTTGTTGAAGCCCATATGGCTGTCGCTGATCTGGACAAAGCTGAACCCGGCTGCTTTCTTCGCCGTATTCTGGCCGAATGCCTGCGATGTGGCAACGCCCGCGCCGATAGTCCACACAACACCGGTGCCCGCCCAGGCCATGCACTGCAAAAAACCACGGCGGTCAATCCCGTCGTTCTGGTGGTCATGAATAATGGTGTTCTTGTTCAAGGTGTGCTCCTGCCATGCCATACCGCGATCGGAGTGGGTTTATTCCCTTATGTCCTAAGAAAATACGCAATCATGGAGCCGGGTATAGAGGTGCGTGAAATGGCCAGTCTACAGCTATGCCGCGCCCATTTCATCGACGGGAGGGACGTTCGCGACGAAAAATGCGGCCTGAACGATGCATAAAGACAACATAGCGTGGACGTCTCAAATCGTCAGCCTCATACGGATGCGCCGGAATACGCGAAAATGCGACCAGCGCCGCGTTCACCTGTGGTATATTTCAGGACGCTCGGTTTCACTCAGCCAACGGAGGCCGGTTCCCCGGATAAAGCGATGGAGGCGTGATGCACTGTTATTCTCGATGGCGCATATTGACTGTCTCCCTGCTTATGGCGTGTGCGTGTTGCACGGCAAGGGCCGCAGAGCCTCAATGGTGGACCAGACAGAAGCTGGACTGCGGACTGGACAAGGACTTGGCCTACGAAACATGGAGGCAACAGAAGTTCCCTTGTCCGGGCGCTGCCACAGGTTCCGTAACCAATCCGGCCGCGGCAAGTACAGGCAGCCTTACGGGTGACGTGCTGAATCTCGGAGCGAATCTGTGGATCATTCAGAACGTTAAAAACCCATACACCGCCGTCTTTGCGCAGCACTTCTCCCAGGGGTTCCTGACAGCATTGTTTAGCAATGGCAATGCCGATCCGGAAGTCCAGCGCCGGCAGCGCCTGGCCTGGGAGGCAAACCAGCGCCAGCAGCAGGAAGCTGCGGAGAGAGCCAGGATCGAGGAACAGCAGCGGGTGGACGCTATGTTCGCTCGTCTGAACAACCAATTGAAGCTGAGCGGGACCACCATGCAACTGGCGCCCAAGACGGAAGGCCAGGCGGGGGCGCTGGCTCTGAAGTTGAGCAATTCGGACTCCGTCGGCGGATTGAAGTTGAAGCTGGGGGATGACTCCACCACGGGTTACGGCGTCCAGGGCCTTCCCGGAATCTATGTTGACGGCCCCGCTCCCGCTGCCGCGGAAGACGGCGGGGGATTGAAGTTCAAGCTGGGGGAATCTTCTGCGTCATCGGCCACCGCGACACCCCAGCCTGTCCCTTCGATGGGAATTCCCGGACTGCCTGGGTTGAACCTCGCCAGCGTCGAACCCTCGCAGGCGGCACAACTGGCGGAGACCGCATCGACGCTCACCGGGACGGAACGCGTCACGCTGGAAGACGCCGCTTTACAGGCGGCCCGGAAGAATCCGGGCCTGACTGCGCCAGGCGACGACCCGTTCGTCGCGGACTATCGGAAGGAGGCCCAGGGTTATGATGCCGCCCTTCAGCAGCGGCAGCAAGCCCTGCAAAAGGCCAGCGAAGCGGAGGGTCATATCCAGGCCGACCTGTCGGCAATTAACTACGCACAGGGACAGATAAAGGCTGGAAACGCAACTGAGGCTCAAAAACAGGACTTCCAGCAAATGCTGACGGCTGCCCATTCGGACGAAGACGCGGCAGTGGCGGCACGCCAGATGTTCGAGCAGGCAGACGCACATCTTTCCATCGTGCGCAACCGGGCATCGGACGCGCTGTCCAGCCTGGCTCCTCCGGCGCGGAACCCTGGTATTTCAATGAACGGCAATGCTGTCACGCCCTCACCGCCCCGGCTGCTCGCGTCCAACTCCCTGCCGGTGATCGCCCCCTCGGCCAGACCCGCGATTCTGGCAACCCCGCCTCCTGGCGGTAAGCCCTACGTAATGAGTGTGGGTGAGTGCGTCGCGAGCTACTCCCCCACCGGCTCCGTTCCCACGCTGGAGGATCTGAACAAGAAACTGGAGTTTGAACACAACGCTTTGGCAAAACTGCTCCAAACGCAGACGCACGAACAGGCAGATCGCAACGAATGGCTGGACGAAATGCGCAAGGCCGCACAGGACGCAGGCATGAATTCAGTCGATCGGGGCGTGGATGGGTTGTTTAGATCGACCAAAGACGGTCTCAATCGAACCGTGGCAGCCCTGGACATGGAAGCCACCGAATTAACGACGGAGGCGCGGCTAATTCGTCAAAAACTGGCAGAGGCCAGGGAAGCGATGAATTCGGCAAAGGCTGATCCCCAGCGACTGGCCGCGCTCCAGGCAGATTGGGATATCTTCGATAAGAACCAGGTAAAGCCGCTGCTCGAAAGACGGAAACAGATTCAGGACCAACTGGAAAAGACCGAACTGTTGAAGGGGCGTGTCGATAACTTCGAAACCGGCCGGGATTTTGGTCTCTGGCTAAGCGACTTTGCACAGGGAGACCTTGTCACCCAATTGGACCTCCTGAAACAAGTCCTGAAGTTTGGCGTGCACTTCTCCCCAACGATCAAGGCGCTATCCTATGGCACGTTGGTCGGAGAAGTTTGGGATACTGCCAGTCTGACGATCGATCTGACATACGATGGGACGGCCTTCTATCTGGGCTATCGGCGATTGCAGCAGGTGAAAGAGAATAGCGTGCTGTTCGAAAAGGCGAAGTCCGTTCTGGGCGCGCGAATCGACCGCACGAACGCTGAAATTGACTGCTACAGGGGAACCCATTGACCATGCGCCCTCGCGGCTTTTCAACAAGGATAACGCCATGCAGACGAAGACTATGAGCTGGAAATACTTTCACAAACTCTTTGAACCGCTCCGTGGATTAGTGAAGCGGCCAGCCGTACACCTTCTGGCGCTCATTCTGGGTTTCGCCGTCGCAGCGTGCTACGGACAAGCCCCGCGGCACGCTGCGCCCCAGGCGACAGCGCAGAGTAAGCCCTCCATGTCTGATCGCGAAGCGTGCTGGGCGCTGAAGTCGCAATTGCCCGTCACAGGAGCCGTGAGTTTAAGGATCCATCAGGTGCGCTTCAACAGCGATGGAATCGCGCTGGAACTCGGTGACCGGAATTTCAAGACTGAGGAAATCGCCTATACCGACATTGTCGATGTCCAGAACTCGGAGAATCGCCGATTTAAGGGCATTGACCTGCTCCCCGGAAACTAAACCAGAGATAATTTGAAAAGTCCCAAAACAGAAGGGAGCTTTTCGAGATGAAGAAGATGAGACACACCGAGGAGAAGATCATCGGTGCGGTGAAACAACTGGAAGCCGGAAGAGCGGCG
>CAIKAS010000019.1 GCA_903825445.1 uncultured Acidobacteriia bacterium | reverse complement strand
CGGTCGCCCAACGCACGTAGTTCCGCGATCTCTTTCGAGTTGGTGGCGATGAAGCCACTCATCATTCCGAGATCGCCGCGCGCCCGCTGGAGGTCCGTTGCTGTGTCGTCGACCCGCGTCCTGGTGGACGCCAGATCGGTCTTGACGCTGGCAACGGCCTCGTCCACGCCATCGACCCGGGTCATTACGCCATCCGCTTTGCTGCTTGCCTCCGTGGCTGCCGTCTTCACGTCAGCCAGTTTCGAGTCGATAGCAGTCTGTTGGTCTGAGGTCTGTCGATCAATGCTCTTTTTTAGATTTTTTGCAACAGTGTCGGCATGACGGGATGCCGCAGCCTGAGCCTTCTGTATCGATTCTTCTTCCTGTTGTGCGGCACTCGCTAACTGATCCTGGAGGTTGCCTACGGTGCCGGACAGGCTGGCATCGTCGGCGGCGACACGGGATTGCAGGGTGGCGATTTGCTGTTGGTGGGCTACGATTGACTGGTTCACAGCGTCGAGCTCCGAGTGCTGCGCGATGGCGAGGACCGCGACCATGGCGAGGCCGATGCCGAGAGCCGCGAGCGCGCCCATGTGCCACCATTCACGGTCCGTTTGATTGCGTCGAAATGTGTCAGATTTGGTTGTGTTATCGGATTCCATTGGTCACCTCTCGCATTAGCCGATGCAAAAATCATGCCAACTAATGGTCCTGTTGGGATACAAAGGCTTGACCTGCTCGTCGGAAGCTTCCAGGGCTGCCTGGCGGGTAAGACTTACCGAAGGCGATGGAAATATTTTCGCGATACAACTCGGGCTTGTGGAATTCCATCAATAGTTTTCTGAGGCGTCATGTGTGGCAAGTTGCGTGCTTTTGGGATCCGAAAGGAGTAGTCCACATGGAACGTATCGTTAAAGACAGTACTGATAGTGTTATGAAATACGTCGCACGCCAAACGTGGACGCGCTGGGCTTTTGTTACGGCGCTGACGGCGGTTCCGGTTGCGGCGCAGTTAGGATTGGGGAATGCCACCAGCTCGATCGGAGGAATGGCACAAGGTACGGCGAGAGCATCAATCGCCCAGTCCGCCGGCGGGATTGCCGGTCCGGGCGCGGGAGTCAGGCCAGAGCTTAACGCTTCTTCCGCGATCTCGCAGAACACGGTGCTTACGGCCAGGATCGGCTCGCTGGTTCCGGCCACGACCACACCGGCCGCGGCGGAAGCCGGGTTCCGGAGCGACAGCGATTTTGTGACCACTTTGCACGCGGCTCATAACCTGAATATTCCGTTCGAGGATCTCAAGGCGCAAACCACCGGCAAAGGCGCGGTATCTCTGAATCGGGCCATCCGGAAGCTGCGGCCGGACCTGGACAGCAAAGACGTGAAAGAGAATGAGACGCTTGCGGCGCATCAATCCGAACGCGACTTGCAGCAATCAGCGCAGGCGGGAGCACGGGATCGGGTGGCGCAGCGGGTAACGTCCGACGACAGGCTCGCCGCGCGACTGAATACGATGGTGCCTCCCGGTCAATCGCTGAGGGAGGCTGCCGCAGGGTTTAAAAGTGAAGACCAGTTTATGGCTACGTTGCATGCAGCCAACAGCAACGGCCTGCCATTCAACGATCTGAAAGACCGCGTGACCGCTGGCCAGTCATTGGGAACTGCGATCCATGACATGAAGCCCACGATGGATGCAAACACCTCCGCCCACGCGGCCGCCGATGCCGAGGCGCAATCAAGGAACGACAAGATACAGGCGTCTGCCTCGGCTAAGGCTTCCGCAAGCGCGTCCGCCCGGTAGCGGAGCACGAAGCAAAAAATCCGGCCAGCCGATACTTTTATCGGCTGGCCGGATTCTGTTTCCGGTGTCGGTGCAGGCAAGACTTAGTTGCCTCTGGCTATGGGTTGTTCTTCGACCGACTGTGATGCTGCGTCACTCTGATAACGCAGGTGCAAATAGACCGGCGTAATTTCGAAAGGCAGCTTTTCGGCAGCCGAGACGAGGGGCACGGATCGGATGGTTTTCATTTCCAGGCCGTCAGTCCACGGGTCGAGCCAGGTTCTGGAGCCGAGAGGCAAGGCCGCGATCTGGTCCAGCCGGGCGGTTTGAAGCTGGGGTGCATTATCCATCAGCGCTGCCATCTGCAAGACGGTATGGCCAGACACGAGTCCGTCACCCATAAGAGGCTTGATCAGGGAGGGCAAGCGATTGGATTCTTTATCCAGCGCCTTCAGAAAAAGACCAGCCTGACCCAGTTTTGCACTGTAAGGCGACTTCGCAAGCAGCTGAACGGCTTTACCATTGGCGGCCGCTTCTTCAGCGGGTGTGCGCGAGAGACGAAACCGCTCCAGTATCAGGGAGTCGTCAAATCGCACGCGATCGGAGAACGCGAAATCCGTTGAAGTTGTATGCCCGAGGATGATGTGCGCCAGTTCGTGGGTGAGGATCGCCGCAAGCGACGCTTCATCGGGGAGTGTATCGATCATGCCGCGGCTGATTACAATCGTGCGGCCTATCGTGAAGGACTCGAGGGGCGTCGTCAGCAAAACCCGTACATGAACGGCAGGCTCCAGGTTCAGGTCGTTAGTGACTGCAATGTTATTAACTACGGTGTCCAGGATGGTATCAATGCCGCCCTGCTTCGAAACCAGCCCGGCTCGTTCCAGGCGCCCCAGAACATTCTCTTCGGAAAGGTGTTGCCATGCCCGAAGGCCTTCAACAGGAGAAGAATCTTCGCCATCAGGGCTCTTGTCTTCCACTTGCGGGTGGTTCCGCAGGGTCTCGACCGTGAGACTCGTGAATTCAGCGCCGGCACGTTCCGCCGGGCCGCCATAACCCCAGAACTTAGTCAGAGCCTTGAAGTGAACAGTGTGGATCTTCATGAAGTCCGAGAGATGCGACTCCTCGCTATAGGCTTCATATGGCAGCCAGAGATCCGGCCCGGCATTCGTACGCCAGCTATCGAAGTGCAGAAACATTCTGCCGGACGAGGAAGAACTATAAGTGCCGTTGAACCGGACGATGTTAAATCCTCTGTCTTCAATCCAGATGTTGCCGACAAAGCGACCGGCCCCGGCGCTCTTCCTGGGCGTGACGGAATATACAAGAGTTCTGGCATCGCCAAGATACTCTTTGCGAACAAACGCGAAATCATAGTGGTCCCTGTCAAACTCCTCGCCATCAATGAGCATCATTTGCGCGAAGCCTTTGGGAAGGTAATGCAGGGTGAAATACCGGGTAAAGAGGTCGAACGGGTGGCGCCCGTCCCTGTCTTTTGGCAGGTATGAGGTCTGGGCGAGGCCACGCGACAAATCCAGTTTCCCCAAAAAGTAGTGGTCGGTGTTGGGTATGGTGCCGAAATCGGCGTCAGACACAAGGTCCTGTATATACGTCTCCGCGACGGGCGTGCTGGCGCGGAGTACCGTGAGCAACGCTGCCTCACGCGTTATAGCGCGATCAACGACCTGCCCGGCATCCGGCTCCATATTCGGGAGCGGCGCGGCATGGATTGTCGTTGCAAGCAGCAGCACTCCACAGGTCAGGATCGAGTATCTCGGGTAACTTAGCATATGTTCCTCCAGGTGTTAGTACTTAAATATCTTCGGCAAACCCGTCCCAGCGGGCACGGGTCGATCGTCGCTGTAAGTCTGGCGCGAAGCGCACAAGCGGCTATGACAGCGCAAACAAAATCTGGACCATTCCGGTACGATCCACCGGAATGCCATCTTTCTTGCCTGGCGTGAAGCGTATCTGCGCTGCCGCCGCAAACGCGGAATCGTTGAGGCCACAACCCAAACCACGAACGACACGAACCACATGAACTGTACCGGTCGCCTGAAATACAACCTCCAGAGTGACGGTGCCTTCCAGTTTTTTTGTACGCGCTTCATCCGTGTATTGCGGCTTTGGCTTCCAAAGAATTTCCACCGGTGTTTCTACCGGTGTGGCTTCCACACGGTGCGGTGCCGCAGCGGGCGCGGCCGCATTGCCAAAACCAGCCTCTGCCAGAGTTACAGGGCCGCTGCTGCCCGTGGGTCGGCCGGAGGCATTGTGGGAACCCTGAGAATCGCCAAAGGCCCCTGTTTTCACGCCGAGGCGCACGGCATTGCCAGAACCCGTGGAGGCAGACACTCTGTTATCCGGTCCGCCAAAGGCGCCCGTTTGGACTTCCAGGCGAGGGGCGGGAACATGACCATCCGGCGAAACGCCCGGAGCGCCAAATAAACCGGTTTTAACCGGCGCGGCGACAGCTCGCACTGGTGCAGGTACAAAATTCACAGGCACTGCGGGGATTGGCTGGGGCAGTTGCACGGATGCAACCACGGCAGGGGTATCCAGATGCAGCGCGATCTGAGGCGGTGGTTCCGGAGATGCCACCGCGAGCTGCGGCTGCGAGGGTTTCGGGGGTGGAATGACGAGGGGCGCCGGCGGGGACACGCGCGCGACCGCGCGAGAAAGGCGCGGCACCGGCTGGTAGACAAACTTTGCGCGAAGCACAACAGGCGTGACGCGCGCAGGTGGGGTAACCATCAGAGGCATCACGGCAGAAGCTGATGTAGTGGAGGTCCGAACGGTGTTATCCGCCGGAGAAACAAGCACGAGCGCCGAAAGAGCGAGGGCGTGGAGAAGTAAACTCAGAGTCCACGGAATCTCCCGCGCGTTACGAACACGATTGTCTCCGACGCACAGCATTACACTCCCCCTAACACCAATAGTGAATCTAAGGTTTCGCGCGTTACGTAGTGCATGGGGGTGGCCATTGTGTGGTGCAGCACCGAGCACCTATGGGCGTATGGCAAGTTAACGGACTTACGATTGATAAGTCGCTAGTCACAGACAGTTTACTGCATCTTACCGGTAAGAAACGTGTACTAACAGTGTAAGAGCACGGTAGTATTTACCGGTACTGCTGAGAGTTCACTGGCGCGCCAGAATAACAATTCGGTTCCGCAAATACCTAACGTGCTGAAAGACCGGCGGATACGACTGATCACAACTACGTGATGACATGGTGGCATTGTTCCTGCAATTACCCGCCGCATTCCGGACCCAGATGCAACAGTTAGCCGGAGTCCGGTCCAATGCAAAGGAGAGGAATATGCACAAGAAGTTGTTTCTGGTAACTGCTGTGTCTGCAATGTTCGTGCTTGCGAACAGCGTTGAGGCGCAGAGCATTCACGTGGTAAACGCCGCTTCATTTGCCGGCAGTTCTGTGGCACCGGGCAGTATTGTGACGATTTTTGGCTCGAATCTCACAAATGTCACGGCGTCCGTTACCGATCCGTCCCACCCGCCTGTGACACTCGGGGGGACTAGTGTGGCAATAGGCGACACAGTCGCCACGTTATTCTTTGTCTCACCAAATCAAATAAATGCTGTAGTGTCCACGCAGGTGGCTGGGGGCACAGAGCCGGTGATCGTGATGTCTCCCGGTGGAAGTGCAACCGGCAGCGTAGTGATTGATGCGAATTCACCCCCAGGGCTGTTTTCGCTGACTGGCACGGGCACTCATGATGGCGCTATTATCCAGTCACTTACAGGGCGCGTGGGCGCGTTCAGTGTTACTCAGGGGACAGACGATACTTACCTGTCGCTGTTTCTTACCGGCGCGAACCTGACGGCGACGCCGACGGTTACGGTGGCTGGAGTTGCGGTTAATGTGGCATTTGCCGGAGCTTCGCCTTGCTGTGCCGGATTGGAACAGATTAACGTGACACTGCCGAAATCGCTGGCAGGTGCGGGCCGCGTGCCCGTTATGGTGCAGGCGGGCGGCCAGTCGAGCAACGTGGTTGAGATTGTGTTGCTGCCTGAAAAAGGGCAGGGGGAATTCGGCGGCGATGACGATAATCAGACGCGCAGCCGGGAACTTGCGGCGATCGCCTCCATTCCCGGGACAAGCCTGGCGCTGGTGACGGATGAAAACGACGATGTGGTTCGGGAAGTGGACATCTCGACCAAGGCCGTAGCGCACACAATCGCTCTGGGAGAGAACTCGGAGGCGGTTGCGATTGCCGTAAATGCGGCGGGGACCACCGCAGTGGTGGCTGAACGCAATCGGGCAAGAGCGGCCATCATCGATCTTGCGTCTCTCAAGGTGACGCACGAAGTCCCGGTTGACGCGGGGCCTGTGGCTATTGCGATTACGGGAACACAGGCTATAGTCGTGAACGGCGACAGCGATACCGCCACTGTGGTGGATCTGACGGCGGGGGCACCTGTGGCGACCGTGGATGTGGGCAGGGGGCCGCGCGGCGTTGCCGTTGACGGAGCGGGTCACGCGTTTGTAACGAATCAGGATGACGGCACGATAAGCGTCATCGATCTGACGTCATATGCTGTCACTTCCACACTTGCGCTTTCGACAGCGACCAGTAAGGTGCGGCCGGCGGGAATCCAGCTCATCCCCGGGACCGGCTTCGCAATTGTAGCGGATCCCGCAACCACGCCTGACGGGAAAGTCCTGGTCGTGAATACCATCACTGGCGCCGTCACGCCATTCAGTGTTAACGTGGCGCACACGGGCGGATCGGGTGACATTGCCGTTGCCGGAATGACCGCATATGTTGCAAATCAGGCGGGTGGTCTGGTATCGGTCCTCCCATTGACGATTAGTGGTACGACGGTCACGGGAACCGTGACAACAATTCCACTGGACCAGGGAGTACGGTCGCTGACGGTGGATGTCAAAGACAACGATTTGCTGGCGGTGAACGAAAGCACCGGGAAGATCGCAGTGGTGAGTATCCCCTCCGGCCAGGTGATCGCGCGCATTTACGCGGCGATTGCGGAGGCGGGAGAGGGAGACGACGACGGGGACGACCACAGCGACCACGATCACGCGCTCAATCTGCCGCACATTATGTCGGTATTGCCCAACGCGAGCGCCGCCGGATCGACCTTCACGATCACTATTGACGGTACCAATCTCACAGGCGCAACCGCTGTGACATTCGTGAATCCCTCGATCCTGGCCGACATAGCAGCCTGGCTAGGTAAGGGAGCGAACGGTGATTTCGGCGTCGATTCGGCCTTTACCGTCACAGGCATTACGACCAACGCGGCGGGGACGCAACTTACCGCCACCGTTACGATTGCGGCGGACGCTACGCCAGGGTTGCGGTTGGTACGGGTTGCAACGCCAAACGGCAATTCGACATTCGGTGGGTTCGCAGGCAGTTCCTTCATGGTTGAGTGAGTGCTGCCTAAAACCAGTCAACACAAAGTAGACCCGCCCCGCCCCGGACTTACCGGTGGTGGGGCGGCGTATTCAGAAGGGCGTGTGATCAGGGCAGTGGGCGACTCAGATTCAGCCACAGCAGGAACTGGTGAACCTCTGAGGGCCCCGCCAGAGTGTACTTCGCCGTTGTCTGTTCTTCTCCGACACGGATGGTTATTCCTCCGCTCAGATAACGGAACGCATCCTCGTCCGACTCGTCGTCTCCGGCGTAGATGGGCAGGGTGTCTTTGGCGGCACAGGATCTGTATATCCAATCGACAGCGGCACCCTTCCGCCACCCGGTACGGGGGAGTACTTCCCAAACCATCTTCCCGGGGCGAATCTCCACCTGACGGTCTGCCATTTCCACGACAGACCGCATCGTATCCCGAATTTTCTGCTTATCGCCCGGGGGAGCCAGGCGGAAGTGTACGGCGATTGTGAGGTGCTTTTCCTCCACAAACACGCCGGGTATCTCCCGCAAACTGCTGATCAGCTCGCGTGCGATCAGCTTGATAACGCCACGACGCGCGAGGGCGGCGGGTTCGATAAACTGCGTTCCGCGGCCCCGGATCTCCATGCCGTTTTCCCCTGCGTAGACGATGCCATGTATGCCCACGCGCCTTCGCAAATCCCACAGTTCGCGCCCGCTGACGATGGCGACCAGAACGTCAGGTCTCTCTACCAGCGCCTCGAGAGTCTCCCGCACGTCTGGTTCAAGGCGAGCGTCGTCGGCAAACGGGCATATTGGAGCCAGTGTGCCGTCGAAGTCCAGAAACAGAGCCAATGAACGTGCGGAGACTATCTGACGTCGGGCGGTGGCGAATTTGGTTTCAGGAGCAGACGAGCAGATCATCCGGGATGTTCCTGGAACCGCACGTGCAATCCCGCTGCCAGGCCGCGGCACGCAGTAGTTCCTATACGGGACGATCCACGGCCGCGTCTGAGGTAAGGGAGTCGGAAAGTTTTTCCGTTGCCGCCGGAATAATGTGCGTGAAGAAGAAAGGGCCGGCGGGCAAGTGCTGTTCCATCAAGCCCTTAGCTGTTCCATCATTTTGGACCCACGGTTGCACCCTCCGGGAGAAGGGCGATATGCATCTGAACACCAGGCTAACTCTGTCGCTGGTCGCGGGCGTAACGATTGTGTCGCTCGCTCTCGCGTTCTATCAGGAACGCACGCAAACACGAGGGCTTCGGCAGGAGATGGATCGCCGCGCCCGCGTCCTGGCGGAGAATACCGCGGCAGCGGCCGAACATCTTGCAGCAAGCCATGCTTACACGCAGCTTCAGCAATCTCTTGAACACCTTCGGGAACATGAGGGGCTGCTCAAGGTTGCCGTTTACGATTCAGAGGGCAGGCCGCTTGTTGTCGCAGGAGACGGCGGCACCCCGCAGGATGTGGGCCCGCGATCGATCCACTCAGCTTCAGGGACGGGCCGAAGCCAGAGCGAGTTTTTGCAGAGTGGTAACGGGTTGGTCTACGTCTACGCGCTGCCGCTGAATCTGCAGACGCCCGCGCCCGGCGCGTTGGTTCTGTTTCAGGACGCGGAGTTTATTGAAACACGGGAGGCCGATCTCTGGCGAAGATCTCTGGCGGGAGTTTTTGTACAGACCCTGCTCATCGTCTCTGTTACGATGGCGATTCTTAACTGGAGCCTGCGTCGTCCGATGACGCGTCTGGCCGAATGGCTGGGCGATCTTCGCCGCGGCACTAAGTCTCTGGAACTGGAGTTACCGGAAGGGAAACTGTTCCAGCCGGTCCGTCTGGAAGCAACCAGGCTCGCCGCCAGCCTTGCGGATGCCAGAGCGACCGCGGAGGAAGAGGCGCGCCTCAGGGATTCGTCGGATTCACTCTGGACGCCCCAGCGTCTGCGCGTGTATATGCGCCACAAACTCGGCGACAGCCGCCTGTTCGCCCTGTCTAACCGGGAGCCCTATCAGCATTTCCGGGATGACAACGGAAATATGCAGTGGGAAGTGCCTGCCAGCGGTTTGGTAACGGCGCTTGAATCTGTACTGCGGGCCTGCGAGGGAACGTGGATTGCGCAGGGCACTGGCGGGGCGGATCGCGAAACGTCGGACGAAGCTGGTCGCCTTCGGGTGCCACCGGACCAACCTGAATATACGCTTCGACGCCTCTGGATTACGGCGGAAGAAGAAGCCGGCTATTATTTTGGCGTCGCGAACTCGGGATTGTGGCCGCTGTGCCACGCGGCACACACGCGGCCCGTGTTCCACGCGGGGGACTGGGAACACTATCGTAACGTTAATCGTCGATTTGCCGATGCGCTGATCGAGGAAGCCGCGCATGAGGAAAGCCCGATCGTCCTGGTGCAGGATTATCACTTTGCACTGGTGCCGGCCATGATCAAGAAGGCGCGGCCGGACGCTCGTGTAGCCATTTTCTGGCATATTCCCTGGCCTAATCCAGAAGCATTTTCCATTTGTCCGTGGCAGCGCGATGTACTGGACGGGTTGCTGGGCGCGGATCTGGTTGGATTTCACATTCAGGCACACTGCAATAACTTCCTCGAAACAGTGGACCGGGCACTGGAATCACGAATCGATCACGAACGCTTTGCGGTGGATCGCAAGAGCCACAGAACGCTGGTGCGTCCATTCCCCATCAGTATTGCGTTCAGCGATTCTCCGGAGCCGGCAGAGCCAGCGTACATGGAACGACTTTCATTGCTAAAGAGCCTGGGGGTTGAGGCGTCGATGCTTGGAATTGGCGTGGATCGCGCCGATTATACGAAGGGCATTCCGGAAAAATTCCGCGCTATCGAGGTGCTGCTGGAGAGCTGTCCGCGCTACCGCAGTCAATTCACATTCGTGCAGGTGGCCGCGCCAAGCCGCGTGGGAATACCCCGATATCAGGAACTGCTGGACGAAATTGTCAGAGAAGCCGAGCGAATCAATCGCAGCTTTCAAACGGCGACATGGAAGCCGATTGTCCTGCTGCTGCGCCACCACAGCCACGAAGAGATTCTTCCTTACTATCGAACGGCCGATTTGTGCATGGTCACTTCTCTGCACGACGGCATGAATCTGGTGGCCAAAGAATATGTTGCCGCGCGCTCAGATGCGCAGGGGGTGCTCATCCTGAGTCAATTCGCCGGCGCCAGCCACGAACTCACGGAAGCTCTGACAGTGAACCCTTACGATGCCGATGAACTTGCAGACGCGATCCGGAGGGCCCTCGAAATGTCGCCTCAGCAGAAACGCGACCGAATGCTGCGAATGCGCGCCCAAATTCGCGAACACAATATCTATCGATGGGCCGGAGAACTGGTGGGCGAGCTAACGGCTCTGCGGCTCGACGATACACGAAGCGCCGCGCCACATGCCCGAGAACTAACTGCGGCGATGGGGGTGTCATGAAGAACCATACGACGAAGCCGAAACTCCGCACTCCGGTTGCGCACCCACCGACTTTAGTCGCGCAACCCGAGAGAACACCACCTGTCCCTTTTCATTTCTGCGCGGCTTCTTATCTGACGCGCATCCACAACCAGACAGCGAAGGACCTGAGCGAGCTGCTGGCAGGCATCGACCAGGTGCCCGACGCATCCATCTTCTGCCATACTTTTCAAACTCTTGGGGAGCACCACTTTCTGACCGAAGGTTTCTCCAATGATTTCGCCCAGTGGACGCTGGCTTCGCTGAACCGTCCTGTTCTTGCGGAGTGGCTCGGCGGAATTGATGTGCGCGACTACATCTCGCTTGCCGAGATCCGCGCGGATCTGCGCCGGGTGGTGGCTGGTTACTGCGACAGCTGGCCGCAACATGCCCACATCGCCGCCGGCGAAGCCTTCCATTTTTCCGAAAGTATCGAAGTCACCGTACCACTGGGGCTGGAGGCTTTCAGTCTGGCTGAATTTCGGGATTGCTTTGCAGCGCTCAGTAACTCCTCGCTCTATTACCATCTCATTTTTTCGCGACTTCGCCTGCAGATGCGGACTAACGACTTTTCGGAATGGCTGGCGGGCTGTCTCGGGCTTGACGACCTGGCGCGCCGGGTGAATCGTCTGGACATCTACACAGACACGCTGGACGGTATACGTGAAAAGATGCTGCAGTGGATTGACAGGGAACTCAAGGGCAGGGACTGGATTGGAAGGGAGACACGCGCATGACTGCCACTGTGCCCGCTCTGGATTCTTATCGCGAGCTATTGGGTCCCGAAGTGGATTCGATGCGGGCACTCGCCCGGGACCTGGCCGGACGTGAAGTCCTCATGGTCAATTCGACGGCTGTGGGCGGCGGCGTGGCGGAACTGCTGCATGGGATCGTACCTTTGCTGGAGGATCTGGGTCTGAAGCCACGATGGGAGGTGATGGGAGGGGCCCCGCGTTTTTTCGAAGTCACCAAGGCATTTCACAATGCGCTTCACGGCGCGCCTTTGGAAGCTCCACCAGATGCTTTTGATGTTTTCCGGGCATTCACGGCGGCGAATCTGGCGAAGATGAAGCTCGATTCCGAGTTCGTCGTCATCCACGATCCGCAGCCGGCCGGTCTGATCGACGGACGCAGGAACGGTTCGGGTCACTGGGTGTGGCGGTGTCACATCGACCTGTCGCATCCACATCCGGAGGTTTGGAGTTTTCTGGAGCCGTGGGTGGCGCGTTACGATGGCGCCATTTTCTCTTCCGCCGAGTTTGCGCGTCAGTTAATTGCGCCGCAATACCTGTTCTATCCCGCGATCGATCCGCTGTCGGATAAGAACCGTCCGCTTGAGCGCGAGTTTATCAGGGAAGTGCTCGAACGCTTCGGTATCGACGAAGAACGGCCGATCATTACCCAGATCTCGCGTTTTGACAGATTGAAGGACCCGGTCGGCGTCGTCGCTGCGTACAAAATCGTGAAACGTTATGTGGATTGCCAGTTGGTTCTGGCGGGCGGAGGGGCGGATGACGATCCTGAAGGCAGCGCGGTACTGGCGGAGACCCGCGATGCGGCGGGAGAAGATCCGGACGTTTATATCATCGAGCTGCCGCCGGCGAGTCCGCTGGAGGTCAATGCGTTGCAGAGCGCGTCGACGATTGTGGTGCAGAAAAGCCTGCGGGAGGGGTTTGGTCTCACCGTTGCCGAGGCGTTGTGGAAGAAGAAGCCGGTGGTCGCATCCGCCGTGGGCGGCATACCCACGCAGGTGATTCATAAACACACCGGTCTACTGGCTCATTCTATTGAAGGCACGGCGTACCAGATCCGTTATCTGCTAACGCATCCGGCTCTGGCTGCAAGGTTGGGTGAGCAGGGTCATCAGCATGTTCGCGAGGAATTCCTAATTACGAGTAATGTGAAACGGTATGTCACGTTGTTTTTGCATTTGCTGAGTCAGAACAAGTGATGACCCAGATGCCCGCGCGGATTATCGCAACGGTTGGGGATAACCGGGCAGTTGCCACGCTTCGGCGCCGGTGCCAGCCTAAGAAACCGGCAACTTTTGGTCGATACATGATCTTGGTGGCAGGTTGCCACCGGGAGGCGATTGATGAAGGCCGAGAGTCGTTATATATTCGGCGGGGCACTGATCATGATGCTGACCTCGGCGGCGAACCTGCTGCTGGCGGGAAGATAAGGTTGCGGAGGACGGCGATTCGAGCCAAAAGAGATCCGTCGCCTGTTCGTAGAGAGCCTCGCCGGGCGAACGTTGCAAACGACTGATTCTACAGTCAAGTTTTAGTTTTCAGTGGTAGATTATGGAGGCGCGAGTCGGGATCGAACCGACGAATAAGGGTTTTGCAGACCCTTGCCTTACCACTTGGCTATCGCGCCGCCTGGGTGGAATGACTGTTTGCAACATAGCGCGACCGGGGGGCAGAAGTCAATCATCGCGGTTCGACGACAATAGAATCAATCACTTGCAGGTAGCCTTCCACGGCATTTGCGAGAGAGTGATGCCTCTCTATGTGCGCCGCGGCGGCCTCGCCGATTCTCCGGCCAAGGGCAGGAAATTCGGTGACGAATGCCATTTGCCGGAAAAGGACTTCCCCTTCCTCATGGCCGGCCGGCACGCGGAGGCAGGCCGCATCGGGAATATCAGCGGTTTCCGGACCTTCGGTCAAGATGACCGGTTTTGCGATCCCCATCAGGTGAATCGCAATGCCCGACGTCTCTCCGGCTGCGGGAAAGCGCAGGTTCACACCGCAATCAACGGCTGCGGAGGCGATGCCCAGTTGAGAGTCAGAGAGATACCCCATTCGATGAATGGCAGGGTGCGGTGGTTCGCTCGATAACAATCGGTTCAGATCGCCGGAAACCGCTTCGCCAGCGATGAGAAGCGCGGTTTCGGGCCGAACCTCATGGAGACGCCGGAACGCGCGCATGCATGGCAACAGACGCTTGGTTTCACGCAGATAGCCGAAAATTCCAAACAGAGTGGTTCCCGGCTTCACGCCCAGAGCTTCGCGGAACCGCGTGGTTTCAAACGCATCCGGCGGGTGCGATTGCTCGAAAAAATGGGGGATGATTCGGACATTGCGCGCACCGTGCGCAGTTGCGATAGTGGCCGCGCCGGGATTGTGGACGATCACGGCTTTGGCTTGTTCCACTGCCCGCCGTAACATTGGGTACTGGAAGTAGCGGGGGTCGACAGAACAGGCGGCGCGATCACGCCAGAGGTCTTCGCCGACATGGCGGTTCCACTCGCCGTAGTTGTAGACGAACTCTTCCACATACTCCGCTTCGGAGAGCGCGCCGAGAAGAAAGTGGTGCAGCACGGCGTCATGGATGACGACGATGCCGGGTTTGCCGATTGCCCGCGTATAAATGTCGGCGTGCAGGCGATTATTTCCGAGGTGAGAAATGTGACAATCCGCCGTGGAGGCGTTGTCCTGTATCGTAATTCCCGGCCGTGCGGAATGGCGAAGGGCCTTCACCAAAGTGTCGGCATAATCGGCCACTCCGGTTGGCGCGCCCTTCGGTGGTGCGTGCCAGCCAATCGTCAAGGTTTCAGCCCCAAAAGGGGTCTCCTGCTGCCAAACAGTGCGGTGCCGACGCGCACCCAGGTAGCCCCTTCTTCAATAGCGACTTCCATATCGTGCGACATCCCCATTGATAGCTCCGGAATGCTATGGCCTGCCGCGAGATCCCGGAGACGCGCAAAATACGGCCGTGATTTTTCGGCATCCTCCGACCACGGCGGCACCGTCATGAGACCCTTCAGCGTCAGGTTTCGCGATGCCCTTACCGCGGCGACAATCTCGGGCAGCGCTGCTGGATCGGCGCCTGTTTTGGCTTCTTCATCCGAGAGTTTCACTTCAATAGTGATGTCAAGTGGCACGCCCTCGGCGTCCAGCCTCGTGGCTAGTTTCACGGAGTCGAGCGAGTCGACGGCGGCGAACAGTTGTGCCGCCTTTTTTGTCTTATTCGACTGCAAATGGCCGATCAGATGGAATCTTGCGCCCGCGAGGCCGGCGATCACGGGGGCTTTTCGCTCCATCTCCTGAACGTAGTTTTCGCCAAATTCGCGCAATCCCGCGTCAAAGGCCTCGCGGATCACCTCTGGCCCGAAAATTTTGGTTACGGCGAGCAGTCGCACGGAGGCAGGATCGCGATGCGCACGGGCGCAGGCGCGCTCCATTCGCTCGCGGACCTGAGTCAGGCGGGCTGGCAGTGAATCGGGAGGCACGAATTCTATTGTGTCAAAGCGTCACTGTCACCCGGCGGGAACTGCGGTTGATTACAAATACCCGAAAACTTTGACTTGCGGGAAACGTCAATCCGAAGGACACTAATACTTCCGGCCTTTGTACGGTCCCATAAGGCCGAAAGTGTCAAATTCGTGAACGAGGAAAACGTAAAGTTGGAAAAGAACGGTCGCAAAGGCACCCTGGTGCTGGAGCCCACGGAACGCTGGACTCCGCAGGATGCGAGTGAATTGTACGATGTCGCCCGCTGGGGAAAAGGCTACTTCTCCGTGTGTGACAAGGGGCACGTCAATGTGCATCCTGAGAAGGATCCCGCGCGGTCCATCGATCTGAAGCAACTGATCGATACGCTGGTGCTGCGCGGAATATCTCTTCCGATCCTGATCCGCTTCGCCGAAATCCTGAAGCACAGGCTGGGTGAGTTGCACGACGCGTTTGAAAACGCCATCAACGAACACAAGTACGGTGGCAAGTACTGCTGCGTTTATCCCATCAAGGTCAACCAGCAGCGCCAGGTAGTGGAAGAAGTGCTGGAGTTCGGCAAGCCGTACAAGTTCGGGCTTGAAGCCGGATCGAAACCGGAATTGCTGGCCGTGATGGCGCTCGCCGATAACGACACGCCCATCATTTGCAACGGCTTCAAAGACGACGAATACATCGAGATGGCGATGCTGGCTCAGAAGATCGGCCGCAAGATCATTCCGGTGGTGGAAAAGTACACGGAACTGGCGCTGATTGCCAAGTATGCCGAGAAGGTTGGCGTGCGACCGATGATCGGCATACGCGCGAAGCTTGCCAGCCGTGGTTCGGGCCGCTGGAAATCGTCAGGCGGCTACCGGTCAAAGTTTGGACTCAGCACCACGGAAGTAATGAGGGCATTACAGGAACTGAAGTTGTTAGGGATGGCGGATTGCCTGCAGTTGCTGCACTTTCACCTGGGGAGCCAGATTACTAATATCCGCCAGGTGAAGGGGGCGGTGAACGAAGCGGCGCGCATTTATTCCGAACTCTGGCGCGAGGGTGCGACGGGCCTGCAGTACATGGATGTCGGCGGCGGTCTTGGGATCGACTACGACGGTTCGCAGACGGATTTTGAATCGAGCGTTAACTACACCCTGCAGGAATACGCGAACGACGTCGTTTATCACATCCAGAATGTGTGCGACGAATCGAACGTGCCGCATCCGACGATTATTACGGAGAGCGGCCGCGCTATTGCCGCTTATCACAGCGTGCTTGTATTTAACGTACTCGGCGTTTCCGGCATGGGCGACGAAGAGGGTGCGCACGAACTGACGGGCGATCCGGAACAGCCGCTTATCGATTTGCAGGAAACCTACCGCTCAGTGAATCAGCGCAATTTACTGGAGGCGTACCACGACGCGCAACAGGCGCTGGATTCGGCAATGAACCTGTTTAGCCTGGGCTATCTGCCACTCGATCAGCGCTGCATCGCGGAAAACCTGTATTGGGCGATTTGCCGGAAGATCCAGAAGCTGGCGCGAGAACTGGATTTTTATCCGGAAGAACTGGAAGGCATCGACGCGACGCTTTCCGATACTTATTTCTGCAACTTTTCGTTGTTCCAGAGCATGCCGGACAGCTGGGCGATTAAGCAACTGTTTCCGATCATGCCGATTCACCGGCTGGAAGAGAAGCCGACGCAGCACGCGGTGCTGGGCGATATCACGTGCGATTCCGATGGCAAGGTGGACCAGTTCATCGATCGTCGCGATGTGAAGCGAACGCTGCCGCTGCATCCATATGCCGGCGGAGATTATTATCTCGGCACGTTCCTGGTGGGCGCATACCAGGAAATTCTTGGCGATTTGCATAACCTGTTCGGCGACACGAACGCGGTGCACGTGCGGCTGAGTCCTGAAGGCGAAGTGATGCTGGAGGAAGTGATCAAGGGCGACACGGTGCGTGAGGTTCTTGATTACGTTCAGTACAAGACGGAGTCGCTTGTGGCGAGTCTTAGGCGGAGTGTGGAAGCCGCGGTGCGCGATGGCAAGCTGGGCTACGAAGAATCGGGTCGGCTGCTGCGCTTCTATGAAGAAGGTCTGCACGGATACACGTATCTTGAAGACCCGCACGAACGGTAGGGCGAATCACGTTAATATTTGGGATTCGCGTTAGCGAGGGGGCTGGGGTGCCTTGGCTTCCCACAGGATAATGTTATCCTTCGCGGCCCGGGCATCCGGCGCATCCGGCATCAGAACCACATAATGTTTCATGCAGTCCGACGCATCGATAAAGTTTTTGAGTTCGGCATATACGAGAGCGACGTTGTACCAGCCCTGCGCCCAGGTTGGATCGGAAGCAATGCCGGCCTCGTAATATAGGGCCGCTCCATTGAGATCGTGGTTCTTCAGCGCATCCTCGGCAAGCAGACGATTCCTGTACGCATCCTCCGAGATCTCCGGCTTCGCAGGGAGCGCGCGCCAGGGTGCGGTCTTTCGCTGGAAGTCGGCGAGCGCACCGGCGTAATCCTGCGGATTGTCGCTGCATACAAATGCGTGCCCCTGATGCGCTTCCTGCGCGAGTTGAAGCAGTGCCAGGCGCACTTTTGCGGCTATTTGAGGGCCTGCGCCCTGATCGCTCACCAAAAGACGATATTCCCGCCGCTTGCCCGATATGATTGTGACCTCGATGCTGACCTGCCCCCGTTTTCTCTACCAGTCGTAATTTGAGAAAATCCGGTTTTCATACTATCGTCCTCAAGCCATCCCGCCGGAGCCGCCCGTCGCGATCGTGTCCACCGGCACAACGGCGCGGAGCAGGCCAGGGCGCG
>CAIKAS010000018.1 GCA_903825445.1 uncultured Acidobacteriia bacterium | reverse complement strand
GGGCGGGGTTATTGCTGTTCGTTGGGTTTCATACGATCCAAGCGTGGGGCCGGGAGGGCGTGGTCTGGGAGACGGGACGGCTTTCCTGGGAGGGGGTTCGGGTCACGGCTGTTACTTCCGAAGCAGCCGTGGGATTCGGGTGGGATCTGCGAGGGGATGTAGAGGTGGAGTTCCGAGTCGACTTGCGGGATGGGAGTTTTGTTGGGGGAGGGTTTCGGGTTTAGCCGGCGTCTTCTGCTTGTGCCGACGTCAAAGCAGCATAGAAGCTCAAAGAGGTATCGCCTTGTTTGTAGACTCGGGTGCGGGTCAGGGTTCCGTAGCGCTCGGCTAACTTGAAGGGGGATTTGCTGGCGTGCTCAGCGATGACGAGGGCGCCGGAGGCCAGGAGGGCACGGTTGGCTTGGCTGCCGAGGAAGCCGAGGGTCTGGGTATAGGCCTCTTCTTCGTTATAGGGCGGGTCGAGGTAGACGATGTTGACTGGGGTGGAGGCTTTGGCGAGGCGTTGCAGCAGAGCCATCACGCTGCGGTCTTCGAGGGCATATCCGCTGGAGATTTTAAGGTTGGTCAAGTTGGTGCGGAGTGATTTGAGCGCTGGACCCCCGTTTTCAGCGAAGTAGACGTGGGCTGCGCCGCGGCTGATGGCCTCGAGGCCTACGGCTCCGGTTCCGGCGAAGAGGTCGACAAAGCGGGATTCGGGGATGCTGGGACCGAGGATATTGAAGAGCGTTTCGCGGAGCCGGTCGCTGGTGGGGCGGGTGCTGGTGCCGGGGGGCGATGTCAGAAGGCGGGAACGGTATTTGCCGGCGATGATGCGCATCTTCTTATGGTAGCTGGAGCGCGGTGGAATCCCACCTTGTTCGATGTTGCCGAACGAGATGGGGCACCCGGCATCATGGCTTGGCGCATACAATCAAGAACATGGTTGGGTGGTCGTTTTCGCTAGGCAAGATCTTCGGCGTGGAAGTGCGGTTGCACTCGTTTTTTCTTTTTCTCCTGATCGGGTCGATGGCGTGGGCCTCGGCGCTCGATCGCCCGATGATGCGTGGCGTGGCGCTGTGGTTTCTGGTGCTGCTAGCGCTGGCGGTGCGGGAGTCGGCGCGCGGACTGGCGGCCGGCTGGTTTGGGATCGACGTGAAGAGCGTGCTGTTGCTGCCGACGGGCGGGATTCAGACCTATGGATCTCCGGAGGCGCTGGCGCGGGCTAGTGAACCTCGAGTGCAGAAGGTGATGGCTCTGGTTGGTCCGTTGGCGAGTCTTCTGGCTGCGCTTTCGCTTGCTGGTGTGATTTTGACAGTGTCTCCGCAGGTGAATCTGTGGGAGAAGTATTGGGTGACCCCGGAGCATCTACTGCGCACGATCGTTTGGGTGAATCTGCTGTTGGCCGCCGTGAATCTTTTGCCGGCCTGGCCACTGGATGCTGGCCGAGTGGTTCGTGCAGAGATTGTGCGGTCTCCCGGCGGACCAGCGAGTTCGCTGGGTGGCCTTCGGACCTTTACGCGAGTGGGTCCAATTATTGCGTGCGCGCTGATCCTGATCGGGATCTTGACGGTGAACTTCTGGCTGATCATGGGCGGTGTTGCAATTCTGTTGGGCGCTCAGATTGAACGCCAGGGTTTGCTGCTGCAGCCGGATGCGGACGTGGTGAAGGTGTCGGAAGTGATGTTGACGGAGTATTCCATCCTGTCGGCGTCGGCGACGCTTGAGGACGCGATGGAGCATGCGCGGCACTCATTGCAGGATGTGTTTCCTGTAGTTCGTGGCGGGAATATGGTGGGGGCAGTCGCTCGGC
>CAIKAS010000017.1 GCA_903825445.1 uncultured Acidobacteriia bacterium | reverse complement strand
CGCCGCTCTTCCGGCTTCCAGTTGTTTCACCGCACCGATGATCTTCTCCTCGGTGTGTCTCATCTTCTTCATCTCGAAAAGCTCCCTTCTGTTTTGGGACTTTTCAAATTATCTCTGGTTTAGTTTCCGGGGAGCAGGTCACCTGTAGACGTTTTTGTAGCTTACACGGAAACTCGTGTTAGTGCAAATGGACTAGCCTTGGATGGCCCCCGTTTTTGAGACCGACAATTGGTAGGGCCATTTGTAGCCCGCGATGGGTCGAGGACCGTTGTGGCGGTGCTGGCGGGAAAATTGAATTGAATTGGCGTCCCCAGGGGGATTCGAACCCCCGTTACCGCCGTGAAAGGGCGATGTCCTGGGCCTCTGGACGATGGGGACGCAGCGGGTTAGAACTTCAGTTTACCATCCCCGTCTCCGTCACCCGAAATTGAACATCGAAACGCCTCTTTTCGTCTCCATCGCCGCGCACCCGGTAAAATAGAATTTCCCATGTCAGTTACAGAAGAGTTTTACCGCATCCAGAAGCTGCCCCCCTACGTCTTTGCCGTGCTCAACGATATGCGCGCAAAGGCACGGGCAGCCCAGCTGGACGTTGTAGACCTCGGGATGGGCAACCCCGATGGCGAGACGCCGCAGGTGATCGTCGACAAGCTGTGCGAGGCTGCGCGCAATCCGCGTAATCATCGCTACTCCATGTCGCGCGGTATTCCGAAACTGCGCGAGGAGATATGCGCCCGTTATAAGAACAACTACGATGTAGATCTGGATTCCGAGAAGGAAGCCATCGTCACCATCGGCGCCAAGGATGCCCTCGCGCACCTCCTTTTTGCCACCATTGGCCCTGGCGATATCGTCGTTTCACCCAATCCGGCCTACCCGATCCACCAGTACGGCGTCATCATGGCCGAAGGCCACGCGCATCTGCTGCCTATGCCGACCGCGGACGAGTTCCTGAACCGACTGGAAGCGCTTTACCGCGAGTCGCCCAAGCCGCCGAAGATGCTGCTGATTTCGTTCCCGCACAATCCGACGACGACGTGCGTGGACCTGCCGTTTCTCACCAGGATCGTGGAACTGGCGCGCAAGCACGGCACTATCATCGTGCACGATTTCGCTTACGCCGATCTCGGCTTCGACGGCTACAAACCGCCGAGCATTTTGCAGGTGCCTGGCGCGAAAGACCTCTGCGTCGAGATTTTCTCGATGTCGAAGAGCTACGAAATGGCCGGCTGGCGCGTCGGCTTCTGCCTGGGTAATGCGCGAATGATCGCCGCACTGACGCGGATCAAGAGCTACCTCGATTACGGCACGTTCCAGCCGATTCAGATCGCCGCCATCACCGCGATTCGCGAGTGCGAGGAAGATACCAAGCGTATCTGCGCTTCCTACCAGCATCGGCGCGATGTTCTGGTCGATGGCCTCGCGAAAGCCGGCTGGCCCGTGGAACCGCCGCGCGGCACTATGTTCCTGTGGGCCGAACTGCCGGAGAAATTCCGTGCGATGGGCTCGCTCGAATTCGCTAAGAAACTGGTACAGGATGCGCTGGTAGTGGTGTCACCGGGCATCGGCTTCGGCCCCATGGGCGAAGGCTTCGTGCGATTTGCGCTGGTCGAAAACGAACATCGCATCCGGCAGGCCACCCGAGCCATCGGCCACTTCCTAAAAACTAACTAGCGAACCGGAAAGCGCTTCTACCGATCCACGGTAACGAGTTCTTTCCCGTTCCATTTGGATTCGGCGGCGACGGTTCCGTCCCGCCCAAACACGCGCCAGATCCAATGTGTGCCGTCGGCATAGACCTTTTCCCATTGCTTCATGCCGGTGGCGTGCCAATACGTTTCGGTGCCGATGGGGTTGCCCGCAGCCCACGATGACTCCCATTGCTTTCGGCCGTCCGCGTAATAGAAGGTCTGTGCGCCGTTGAGAACATAGCGGCCATCCGATGTCCAACCGCCAGTCCACGCGGCGCGGATTTTGCCATTTGGATACTTTTCTTCGTGTGCCGCAACGCTGGTGAGATTGCCTGGCGTGCCTGAAGGTTCGCCGCCGTGCAGGACCCAGTATTCGTTCAGGTGGAGGGAAACATCGTAGGGTTCATTCTTCGACGTGACGATATGGATCACGTTGTCCGGACCCTGCGTGGCAGTAACGTAACCGACCGTGCTGACGCCAGGCAGTTCGCGCTGCACCCAGGTCTTGCCATCATCTGCACTGAGTGCCACGAACGCGCCTGCGCGGTGATCGGGTTTCGCCTTGTGTACTTCATAATCCGAGACAAAGAAGAGTTTGCCCGAATGCAGCCGGATGAGGCTGGGGCGCTGTCCGCTGCCGAGCGGCAGAAACTGCGACGCGGATTTTTGCCAGGTCCTTCCGCCATCGTGACTAATCGAAACCGGCATGTGCCCGTCGATTTCGCTGTTCTTGCCGCCCATACCAATGAGGGTCGATCCGTCCGACGCGAGCACAACCGTCGTGTGTCGGCCACCCGTGCGACCCACCGGATCGGACCACGTATTGCCGTCATCGCTGGACGAGAAAAGGACCGAGGTGCTGCCCTTTGCGTCAACGGGAAGATGAATGATTCCGTCCTTAGTGCGAACAATACTATTGATAGGCTGCGGCGTGAAGTCACCGACCGGACCGTTAAAGCGCGGCATTTGGACTTCGCTCCAATTTGCGCCGTTGTCGATCGATTGCATGAACTGGAACGGCGGACCGCCGATCAGGCGCGGCGCACCGAAGAACAACCAGAGCTTACCGTTTTCATTCCAGAACACTGGCGCTGCTTCGGCGGCATCCGCAAATGCGGGCCACGGTTCGGGCATATCCCACACGTCCGAGCCATACCGGAGACGCATGGTGAGGATAGTTTGGTCGGGATCGTTTTCGTCTTTCGGCGTGTTGTAATAAGCGGCGACCAGATCACCGTTGTCGAGGACCTGTACTGCGGAATTGTGGTAAGCGATACCGAGTCCGGGAGCGAAACCGACGTGTCGGCCCGTGGTCCGCATGTCCAGCTTGCCGATAGAGGGAAAGATCCGCTGAAAGTGGTAATAAGGCTTTGCTGGATCGGGGCCTTTCAAGAAATCGGCGCTGGTTTGCCTGACCGCGCTTTGGAAGAAAGGCGCATCGTAAGGAATCGGCGGCCTGGCCGGCGCAGGGGCTTCCACGACACGAAATCCTATGTTGCCAGTGGCGCTCGAAAAAACCGGGGCCATACTGGCGCGATTCGCCGCGCGTGTATAGTATGCCAATGTCGCCGGGTAGAGGCTGTCGCCATTCTCTTTGGCGGCGCGGAAATCGAGCCCCCCGCCGCGAACGACTTTGCCAATGCCCGCCGCGGGTCCAACAGGGTCGGTTTGCGCGGTGGCGGAATAGATGCCATACCAGTCCGAGGTCCATTCGGCGGGACCAGCAGACATATTGGTCAGCGATTTGGACGCCGTGCGCGCCGCAAATTCCCATTCGGCTTCCGTAGGCAGACGATAGTTCTTCTTCTCTCTCGCACTCAGCCATTCGCAGAACTCAACCGCGTCATACCAGCTCACGCCGCTGGCATACGGAGCAAAAGCAGGATTGCCGACGTAACCCGGACGGAACTGCCGAAACTGTTCGATTGTGATTTCCGTTTCCGACATGCGAAAAGCATGACTGATGCGGACATCGTGCGCCGGCGTTTCGTCGGCGTCGCCTGTAGCAGGTCTCGGCGACATCACGCCGCCAGGGGCGGTCAGGAGTTCTGCCCGAATTGGTTTCTCGTCGGCGCCCATGCGGAACGTGCCGGCGGGGATTTCGAGCATGCGCAGACCCGTAGTTTCATTCGCCGCGAAGAGCAGGACGGCGAGAGCAACAAACGCCGGCAGAATATAGATTCGTCTCACGAAAGCTTCCCTGTGACGCGCCCCAGTGTATGGCGATGCGCGATTTGTTTGCCATCCGCGAGGACGCTCAATCCTTTATTGCCTCCGAATTTTTGGCCAGTGCGGTCCCAGACAATCGTCAGGAATCTGCCGTGATACGGAATGCCATCCAGACAGAACCAATCCCAGGAGTTGCCCGGAAGCAGGGGGTTCACGACGACGGTGTCATCGCCACGCGGACGCAGACCAGCGAGACCCGTAATGATCAGGTCGCAGTAGCCCGAGTGGTTGTAGTGATCGCCCCGGCCGTAAAACGTACCCTTGCGGATCTTCATGGCGCGTGCGATCCATTCGCCAGTCTCAGGATTCTGATTTTCGTCGATCCATGGGATGACGCGGCCATCGTCGAGCTTCAATTGCTGACTCCTGGTGTAAGTTATCAGCGTGCGGAAATAATCCGCGCCAGCGATTGAAGATTGCGTGTAATCGTTGAGGACATTGGCAAGCGCACGCAGCGTGATCGTGGTAGCGAACGGCCATGCCGGGCCATTCCATTGGCAATCGTCGCCTTCATACACCAACTTGTAGAGGGGACTCCGACGCTCCACGGTAGTGGGCCCGTAAGGGGCGGCGAAACCCGTAATGAAGTGAACCCCTGGAGTGAGACACGAAGTTAAGGGGGTTAAAGCCGTTCGCTGCAAAAGCATTGACCGGCAGGGTTGATGTAATCCACTCTGGAAGAACCTGAGCGGAGGATAGGGCAACGCAGGGATGCGACCCGAGCGCCGACTCGGCAGCCGGAATGGCAGGGCGGCGACAGCCGCCCTTTGAAACAACCATTCTGGCCCCAAGGCGTTAAACCCCGGGGTCGCAGGGGCAGAGCCCCCGTATTGAGACGTGCGATGGCATTCGCGGTTCATTGCACGGTGCCGTTTTCGAACTCAGCCGGCGGCAGATACCCGAGAGCCGAGTGAAGTCGTTTCTGATTATAGACACTTTCGAGGAACTCGCCGATACAGGCACGAGCCTCGCTGAAGTCGCGGTATTGGTTGCGGTAAACCTCTTCGTATTTCAGCGTTTTCATGAAGGATTCGCAGGCCGCGTTGTCATAAGGGTTGCCTTTGCGGCTCATGCTGATGATGGCCTGATGCTGTTTCAGCATTTCAGTGTAGTCGTGCGATGCATACTGGACTCCGCGATCGGAGTGGTGCATCAGACCGGGCGCCGGTTGTCGTTCCATGAAGGCCATGCGAAGAGCGGCCACTGCCAACTCCGCTTCCAGCGTCCGGCCCAGCGACCAGCCGATCACTCGCCGCGAGAAGGCGTCCAGCACCACGGCCAGATAGATGAACTCTGTCCGCAGGCGGATATACGTGATGTCGGCAACCCAGAGTTGATTGATCGCCGCAGGCGTCATTGTGGCCGCCAGGTTCGGGTAAACCGTCAGATTGTGCCGGGAGTCGGTAGTGACCATAAAGCAGTGCTGGCGGACGCAGAGCAGATTATCCTCGCGCATCATCCGCAATACACGCTTGTGGTTTACCTCAAAGCCTCTTCGTCGCAGTTCCGCTGTAACTCTCCGGTACCCGTATACCGGCGATTCCAGAGCCACCTTCTGCATCTGATCGCGGATCTCCATTTCCACCGGCGTAGCCTGGCCAGGCACACGCCAGCGGTAGAAACCGGCGCGGCTCAGACCGGTCATCTGGCAGAGGGCGTTCACGGCTTCGCCTTTCCCCGCGGCTTGCTCGATTTCTTCAAACAGGCATCCTCGCCACTGACGACGGCTGGCGGGTGATAATCCCTGAAATGCTGCAAGCCCTTTTTTAAAAAATCGTTCTCCATCGTGAGCTGGCCGATCTTGCGTTCCAGCTCAGCGATCCGGCGGGCATCGTCGAGCGCTGGCAGATCGGCGCCGCGACGACCGATACCGGGAAAGGCCGTCTCTCCTTTGGCGCGCCACTCTCCGCGCCACCGCTCCAGCAGTTTGGGACTCAGTTGATATTTGCGCGCGATCTCACCGATTGCGGAGCCTGCATCCAGCGCTCGCATCGCCGCGATCTTCAGTTCGCGACTGTAAACAGCTCGGGACAAATCCATTCCTCACTCCATTCAATGTATTTGTTCCCTTAACTTGCTGTCTCACTTTTGGGGTTCACTCCATTGCTCAATCGCTGGCCCGGTGTATCGCCCGGTACGGTTGGGGCTGGTTGTGGGTTCATCTGGCACCATCATACCGCTGATTCTGTCAGCCTGTGAACACCGAGTCTTCTGGCGCTTCCAGACGACCGGCTATCCACTTGCTCAGAAGTGGCAGCGACTCATCCAGGAGGATTTGAAGTGCAACACCAACCAGTTGCTGGCGGTTAGAGCGGCAAGTCGAACAGTTCTCGACGTGGGTTTTTAGCAGGGAAAGGTTCGCCCTTGAGCATGGCAATTCCAGCATCTCCAGATTATATTCATAGAGCCGGTGGATTAGATGTACGCGATGGACGCGATTCCCGGCGATGACCACCGCCATTCGTCAGCCATATATGGGCAACCAATTAGATTTCGCGCTAGACTCGCGCTAGACTCCCGTCAAAACACGCCATTACAGGCCATCATTTCGGGGATAGGTTGAACGTGGAATCAACAACTTCGGAAGGGTCATCACCTATTGGAACGACCCTTCCCGCATTCGAGCCCCGTCGTCCCCGCCATTCCGTACCCTCTCTTTTCAATCATTCACAATCTGACTCAGGACCGTGCCGAGGGGTCAATGGCAATATGACCAGCGACATTACGCCAGGCATTCAGCCCTGTAGCTTTTAGGACCAGGACAGCTCGTTCTGCGAAACCCTCCGATTCGAGGTGTACGATAACTTGCTCGTAAGTTGTTCCCCAGTCCTGCCCGGCAATGGGATCCGATGGAGTGCCTAAGCAACCGTCCGGGTCGCGCTCCAACATCCGGTGCTCATTAAGAAGTTTGTCGAGACGCAGATCGTAGTCCCGCCGAAAGCTATCGTCCGCGCGCAAAATCCCCACCAGATGCGCCAGCATCCATGTTTCGCGCTCGCCATCGTGCATGGCGAACCAAGGCGTGCCGGAAAACGGGCGCACATTGTCGAGGCTAAAGGCAAATTCCCGCGCCACCAGATGTCCGTTCTCGTTGCGGTAAACGGAATAACGCGATTCGAACGACCTTTGTGTGTTAACGCCACAGAGGAATATTCCTTCCGGTCGCAGAACGCCCGCAAGCCATGACTCGGTCTGGGCGCGAAATGCGGAGTCGTAGTACATGAGAACGTTCATGCATCGCACCGCATCCGCCTTCGGGAGGCAATCACCAATTCCGGCCTGAATGAACGAGAGGTTTCCGCCCTCGTATGCCCTGATAGGATTGTCGGGCGGTCTAACATCGCGTTCAGATGTAGCCTCCGATGTTGCCTGGTTTGCAAAGCTCTGATCGACGCCGATCACTTGCCACTGACGAAACCGCGTTGCAACATCCACGGTCGTAAAGGGAGGAAAGCCGCACCCCAGATCCAGGAGGACAGATCCTGTGCCAAGCGAAGCCCATGGATTCGCGGCGAGATAATCGTCGATTCGGCGATGCCGCCCTTGTCCGGTAAGTGACTGGACAGTACCTCCGAAGGCACCGGGAAGGATGCGCGGTAATAGCTGAGTCAGCCACCACGCCATGGCGGGCGAAATATCGCATGGTGCCATTCCCGAGATCTTCATGAGCCAAGACGTGCGCTCTAGAAATTTCCGCACTTCGGGGCGCTGTCGTTCCGCGCCTTTCAGGAGTTCGAGGGCTGCCAATGCGGGTTGTGCCTGGAAATACCGGTCGAAAAGATCTTCGATCGAGATCCAGTCCCTGAGCCTTCCTTGGTCCGGGGCAATTTCAAACAGTGGCGGCAGTGGTTTCACGAGAGCGAATTATTTACCGCGCGACTCAGTAGTCTCAACGATCAATTCTGCCCCGCCCACCGAGTTTATCTTACGGGCTTTCCGGCACTTAGGCTGTGGCGTTCCCATGTGTCCTGGCACGTTCGAACAAAGGACGAGCATTTCCGGCGTTTCGTCAGGTGACGCGGGGAAAGTGCGAACTCAGGCGCTTCGTTATGTCGTTCCGTGCACTCCCATACACCCCGCCATTACTTTCGGGCAATATCCCGAACTCGCAATCACCGGGAGCTCCAAATTTTGCTACGCTGGAGTCAATTGGGATCGAGCCATGAACGTCTGTTCGAAATGTCCGAGATGTGAATCGGAGGTGAGGTATCGATCCAGGCGACACACCTGGATTGAGTGGTTTCTTAGCCTTGCCCTGCTGCCCTACCGCTGCGCGATGTGCCAAACCCGGTACCTTTTCTGGCGATATGGGTTTATAAAGTCAAAACTGGCTGCGCGGAACAGCAAGGAGTCGGACCCAACTGCCGGATCGTCTGACACCGCCTCCGATATATGATGTTCTCGTCCCTTGAGCGCCACCAGGCGAGCGGGGAGAAAGCGAGTCAATGTTCACCAAATATCCGCGCGCACTGGCCCTTGCGGTGTGTCTCGTCCCCGTATGTGTCTCTGCCGCCAGCTTTGATGTGAAAAGTTACGGCGCGAAGGCTGATGGCAAAACACCGGATCGCGAGGCAATCAACAAGGCCATCGAAGCCGCTTCTGCAGCCGGCGGGGGCACGGTTTATTTTCCCGCTGGCACTTATGTCACGGGTTCCATCCGGCTTCGCAGCAATATCACTCTTCAGTTCGAACACGGTGCGCGTATAGAGGCATCGGCCGACCCGGCAGCCTATGACGCGCCTGAACCTAACGAGTTCGATAAGTTCCAGGACTTCGGCCACAGCCACTTTCACAACAGCCTGATTTGGGGCGAGAATCTGGATAACGTCTCCATCGTGGGCGGTGGGCTCATCAGCGGGCAAGCACTCTCGCGCGGGGATCGCGGCGCGGACAAGGCCATCGCGATCAAGCTTTCGCGTAATGTCACGCTGCGCGATTTTGCCATCCTCAACGGCGGACACTTCGGGATATTGGCTACCGGTGTCGATAACCTAACCATCGACAACCTCTTGATCGACACCAATCGCGATGGCATGGACATAGATTCCTGTCGCAACGTGCGCATCTCTAATTCCAGCGTGAATACTCCGAACGACGATGCCATTGTTCTGAAAGGAACTCACGCCCTGGGTTTTGCGCGCGTTACAGAAAATGTCACGATCACCAATAGCTTGGTGAGCGGCTACGACATCGGGTCGTTGCTTGACGGAACTTACAAGCGAACCGTCAAGGCCGCGCCCGATCGCGACGGTCCCACGGGCCGCATCAAGATTGGAACGGAGTCAGAGGGCGATTTCCGCAATATCAGCATCTCCAATATTGTGTTCGACCGCTCGCGTGGACTGGCTTTCGAATCAGTGGATGGCGCCAATATCGAGGACGTTGTGGTTTCGAATATTACGATGCGGCAGATTTCGAACGCGCCGTTTTTCATCCGGCTCGGCAGCCGTATGCGCGCGCCGGAAGGCGTTGCGATCGGATCCATCAAACGCATTTCCATCAGTAATGTGAACGTCTACGATGCCGACCCGCGGTACGGCTCGATCATCAGTGGTATTCCCGGACATGACGTGGAAGACATTAAACTCAGCGATATTCGTATCGTGTATCGCGGCGGCCTGACACTGGATCAGGTAGCCAAACAGCCAGCCGATCTGGTGAACACGTTCTTCTTCCGCGCTACCGGCGGCGTACCTCCCCGTGAACCTTACGCTACGCCGGAGCGCGAGAAAGAGTATCCAGAGCCCTCCATGTTTGGCATGCTGCCGGCCTGGGGGTTCTTCATCCGTCATACGAACGGCGTAGAACTGAGCAATATCGATATCAGCTATATGAAGGAGGACACGCGTCCGGCAATCGTCCTCGACCAGGTGAAGTCCGCCGACTTCCAGCATGTTAAAGCTGAAAAAGCCTCCGGCGTTCCCACTTTCGTGTTGCAGAACGTCGAAGGCTTTTCCGTGAACAGGTCGGCACCGGTGGCGGATGCCACTTTAGCGAAGACCGACCACAAAGAGTTTTAGCCGAACGGATCAGGCCTTGACCGGTTTGTCCGTCGACTTCCAGTTCTTCTCGTCCCAGTACATGACCTTGCCTTCGCGATAAGATTCGGCGGCGAGGTTAATTACCACCACGGCTTTTGCTCCAGTCTCCACATCCAGGTGCGGCTTCTGGCGGGTCCGCATGCAGCTCAGGAAGTTGTCAATGTGGGCGGCCATGCTGTCTTTCTGGTCAATGGGGATTTGAATATCGCTCAGCCCCCATTTGGCAGCGTACTTATCGCCGCCGATGGCCTTCGCGCCCGTCAGCTTGCCATCCACCATCTTGCCACCCGTGGTCTGCGGCTTCACGGTGATGTACGGCACGGAGCCCTCGAACTTGCCGTGATCCACCACGATAAGCGTGCCCTCATGGCCGCGGATCAGGCCGGGGATATGCGTGTCATTCGCCATGGATGAACTGAGCACCAGCGAATGGCCCTTGGAATATTCGGTCAGCAGATGGAACGTATCGGGCACTTCGCGATCAGGCTTGCCATCCGGCCGACGGAATACGTAAGTGCCACCGGTCGCCATAACTTTATAGGGGAACTGCGGTTCGTCCCAGCAGATGTTGAGTGGCGCAATGACGTGATAGAACAGATCGCTGGCGATGCCGAGCGAATAATCCCAATATTTGCGGAAGCGGAAGAAACGGTCGGCATCGAAGTCGCGTTTCGGAGACAGCTTGAACTGGGTACCCAGCCACATATTCCAGTCGATGAAGTCGTCACCCTTGCCGTTGGGCCCCGCTGCGGGATCGATGGTGTAGTTCCATTCGCCGCCGATGGAGTTGCGGTGATAAGACCCCTGACTTTCGATCATTTGGCCGATCATGCCATCGGCGATCGCTTTCTTCGCCTTCCACCAGATATCTGCCGAAGTAGTTTGTGAACCAACCTGCAGGATGCGATTTGTTTCTTTGACCTTCTCCACGAGAAGCCTTGCTTCCTCGTTGGTATGGACCATTGGCTTTTCGAGGTAGACATCTTTGCCTGCATCCATGGCGTCGAGTGCCATCTTGCCATGCCAGTGGTCGGGCGTGGCTATGACGACGGCGTCCAGATCCGTGTGGGCGAGGAGTTCGCGGTAGTCGGAATAGCCCTTGACCTTGTGTTTTTCTGACTGCGTACGCTTGCGCTTTTCGTACACGTCGGAAACGGCTACCAGCTGACAGCTGTTGGGATTCTGCGTGCCAAAAGTGGCGAAAGACTGGGCGTCAGAAGAACCGCGTCCGCCGCAGCCGATCACGCCGACGTTGATTCGATCGTTGGCGCCGATGACGCGGTTACTCATTTTACCGATGGATTTGGCTGCGAATGCCTGGCCGGTGGCGGCGAGCGTGCCGACTCCCAATGCGGCGCCTGTGCCGGTGACGGATTTCAGGAAATCTCTGCGGTCAAGCGAAGCATCGTTATTTTGTTCTGACATGGAAGAGCCCTCGTCCGTAAATCCTATCAAACGAGGGTGGGGCAGGCAAATCTCCATTTTGGAGGGAGGCGGGGCGCCTCCCTCCGGGGTCTGGTCTGTCAACCGATCTGTAGATCGTTCTCGACGCGGAACGCACCGAAGACTCCGCTGGCCCGAATGCCGGCGATGTTGCGATCCATTTCATTTGCCACCACGCCCTCGAGTCGCACGACGCCGTTTTTCACGATAATGTGGATAGCGGGCGACGCCTGCATGCCATAGCGGGTAGCGAGAGTTGGAGCGCCGTAGATGGCTCGATACTCGGCCAGTCGCAGTTTCGCGTCATTAGGGGAGAGCGGCAGCACTTCGATGTTATTGACCACCGTCGTGACGCCGTCGAGTCGGCGGAGCGCGTTTTCGGCATCGGACTTCACGACAGGATTGGCGACTTCTCCGGCAAGCGTGACAGTGTTGCCATCCAGACGGAACGTCAGATTATCGAAGACGCCGTAGCGGGGCAGCATAGCCAGTTGATGCCGCACACTCTCGGTAAGAGTCCTGGGCTGCGTGGTCTTTGCCGTTATCGCGGCGGGAATGGCAAGCGCCATAGTCATGACAAAAAGAGCAAAGCGTTTCATGTGTCTTCAACCTCCGGCTTTGGTATTTGCAAACGCCGTGCCAATCCAGGGGCGCACGACGCTATTGAAAACACTGGACAAACGGCTTTTAAGACTGGAGCCGCCGGTGGTGGAACCGGTGGATTTTCACCAGGTCTGCATCGCGTATACTGCCCGTATGCCCCACGTCGACCAGCACTCGCCCGGCGCATTTTGTTGGGTGGAACTCGCCACTACGGATCAGCTTTTGGCCAAAGCTTTCTACACTTCTTTGTTCGGCTGGCGATACAGCGATTCGCCCATGGGTCCCAACGATTACTACACCATGTTCCAGCTTGAGGGCTGCAACGCAGCCGCCTGTTATACGATGCGGCCCGACGAGCAGACTCTCGGTATCCCGCCGCATTGGAACCTGTATGTCGCCGTCGACAACGCCGACGCGGTGACCAGACGCGCTGCCGATTGCGACGGCAAAGTCTTCTGCGGCCCCTTCGATGTTTCTACGCATGGCCGCATGTCGACGATTGCCGACCCGACCGGCGCCGTGTTCTCCATCTGGCAACCGAACGACAACACGGGCCTCGCCATCTCTCACCAGCACGGCGCGTTCTGCTGGGCCGATCTTTCCACGCCGGACCCTGCCCGCGCCATCCAATTTTATACAGATGTCTTCGGCTGGTCGACGCGTGGTGGAGCCATCGATTACATCCACATCGGCAATGCAGGCCAGGAGATCGGAGGGATTCCGCCGGTCAGCTTCCGTCAGCCACATGAGCCACCGCACTGGCAGTTGTATTTTCAGGTGGATGATTGCGACGCGGCTACAGAGTTGGCCATTCAGCTCGGCGCCAATGTGTTCGTCGGCCCCATGTCCGTGGAGGATGTAGGCCGCATGACGGTTCTGGCCGATCCTCAGGGCGCAGTATTCTCTTTGTTCCAACCTTTCCCCCACTAATCACATGAAACAATCAAGCGACTTCTCTTTCGGTGCCTTGCGATGCCTTTGCGGTTTTGGCGCGATGTTCGCTGGCTTCTCACTCCTGGCCTCAGCTCAGGGCCAGGTTACCCAACAACATTGGGTAGCCACCTGGAATACAGCCGAGCAGTTGGCCATCACGGGGAACGCAGCGGGAGGTCGGGGTACATCCGGCACGGTAACAGGTATTGTTCCGGCGCCGCCTCCTCCGCCACCCCCGCCTCCAGGCACACCAGCGCGACGTTTCCCCATACCGCCGACGCTTGCCGGCATCAATAACCAGACCGTGCGCATGATCGTCCGCAGCAGCATTGGCGGCAGTAGTGTGCGTGTACGGCTTTCGAACGCGGTCGGCGGCGCGTCCGTGTCACTCGGTTCGGCACACATAGCGATCCGCGTGAAGGATTCCGCTATCAACCCGGCTACGGACCGCACCCTCACCTTCAGCGGCAGGCCGAACGCCACCATCTACGCCGGCCAGACGCTCGTCAGCGATCCCGTTACGCTCACCGTGCCTGCGCTCACGGATCTTGCCGTGAGCCTGTACTTCCCCAGACAGACCAGCGCCCAGACTAACCACCGCTTCTCGCTGCACAGCACCTACATCTCGAAGGACGGCGATCTTACGGGGCAGGTTTCCATCCCGGATCCCGCCAATGTGATGGAGTCGTATTACTACCTGGCTGGTGTTGACGTTCTCGCCCCGCCCAATACCGGGACGATTGTGACGTTTGGCGATTCCATTACGGATGGCGATCAGTCGTCGCTCAATACCAACAGCGAGTGGCCAGCCGTTCTCGCCGCGCGTCTGCATGCGAACAAGGCGACCGCGAATGTTGGAGTGGTCAACGCGGGAATTTCCGGGAATCGCATTTTGGGTGACAACGGAGGAGGCATGGTGCGCTTCTTCCACGATGCGCTCGATGTTCCCGGCGTGAAGTGGATCACGCTGCTGGAGGGGATTAACGATATCTCCGGTGGCGCGCGCCAGACAGGGCCTAACGCTTTCAGTGCCGAAGACCTGATTGCGGCGTATCGCCAGGTGATCGCGATGGCGCACGAAGCGGGGGTGAAAGTGATTGGATGTACGCTGACGCCGTTTGGCGGATCGAGTGCCTACAGCGATCGCGGAGAAGCGATCCGCATGGCTGCGAATACTTTCATCCGTACGAGCGGTGAGTTTGATGGCGTGATTGATTTTGAAATGGCGGTGCGCGACTTGGCCGATCCGAAACGCTATCGGAAAGAAGCGGATTCCCCTGATCTGCTGCATCCCGGCGATGCCGGTTACAAGTTGATGGGTGAAGCGGTAGATCTCAAGCTCTTCATGTCAGCTAAGTAGTAGCCGTACGTCAATGTTGGTCATGTGAGACCGTATGGCCTGCACATGTTCTGATAACCTGATGCCTCGGGAGCCTCCAAATGAATACGCGGCGTGACTTTCTTCGACAATCGGGAGCCGTAGCGGGCGTCAGTGTGATCGCCGACGCGGCTTTCGCCCAGGCTGTCCGTCACCCGGCCGCACCAACGGCGGCTCAGACGAAAGACTGGTACGACCGCCCGATGCGCTGGATGCAGTTGGCCTTCGTCGAAGACGATCCCGGCCAGTACGATCCGAAGTTCTGGCTCGATTACTTTCGTCGCTGCCACGCCGATGCCGCCTGCATTTCGGCTGGCGGGTGCGTGGCGTTCTATCCGACCAAAGTTCCGTTTCACTACCGCAGTAAGTTTCTGGCCGATCACGATCCTTTCGGTGAAATGCTGAAGGGCTGTCGCGATCAGGGAATGAACGTCATTGCCCGCACCGATCCTCACGCGATGCATCAGGACATGGCGGACGCGCATCCTGAGTGGATTGCCGTGCAGGCCGATGGCGCGCCGCGACGGCACTGGGCCGATCCGACCCTCTGGGTCACCTGCGCGCTCGGGGGTTACAACTTCAACTTCATGACCGACGTCACCATCGAGATTGTCAAGAATTATAAGGTGGACGGCATATTTAGTAATCGCTGGTCCGGCAGTGGGATGTGTTACTGCAGGTCCTGCCAGGCGCTTTTTCGCGATTACTCGGGCGGGCATGATCTGCCGCGTACGACGAATCCGCTGGATCCGGTTCGCCGCCAGTATGTGCTCTGGCGCGAGAACCGGCTATTCGATTTATGGCGGCTGTGGGACACAGAGATCAGGAAGATCAATCCGGACGCGGCGTTCCTGGCGAATTCGGGCGGTGGCGCGCTGAGCGACCTTGATATGGTGTCGATTGGGAATCTGGCGCCCACGCTCTTTGCCGACCGGCAGGCGCGGCATGGCGTGATGCCTCCCTGGAGCAACGGCAAGAATGCCAAAGAGTATGCCGCGACGCTGGGCAACAAGGCTATCGCGGGGATCACCAGCGTCGGTGTGGAAGAGGCGTACCGCTGGAAGGATTCGGTGCAGAGTGGCGATGAAATTCGGCTGTGGCTGGCCGATGGCGTGGCGCATAATTTACGGCCGTGGGTGGTGAAGTTCAACGCCAAGCCCATCGATAAGCGCTGGCTGCCCGTGGTGGAAAAATTCTACGGCTGGCATTACCGAAGCCAGAAATATCTGCGGAATGAAAAGTCGCTGGCGGAAGTGGCGATAGTCTATTCTCAACAGACTGCGGCTTATTACGGCGGCGATCAGGCAACCGCGAAAGTCGAAAATCACGCATTGGGTTATTACCAGGCGCTGGTGGAAGCCCGCGTTCCTTTCGATATGGTGCATGATCAGTTGCTCGACGCCGAACATGTGGATCGTTACCGCGTGCTGATATTGCCGAACATCGCGGCGCTTTCAGACCGCCAGTGTCAGAAGCTGGTCGATTATGTCGCGCGCGGCGGCAGTTTGGTCGCAACGCATGAGACATCGCTCTACGACGAATGGGGTCAGCGGCGGAAGGACTTCGGGCTGGCCGGATTGTTTGGCGTGTCGTATGACGGGAAAGTAGATGCTCAGGTGCACAATTCGTATTTGAATATCGAAAAGGACCCGCGGGACGGGAGTTATCACGCACTGGTGCGGGGTCTTGAGAATGCCACGCGGATTATAAATGGCGTGAATTGGGTGCATGTGAAGCCGACCACGGCGCAGCGTTATTCTCCACTGACGCTGGTGCCGCAGTATCCCGATTTGCCGATGGAAGAGGTTTATACGACCTCGGTGCACACTGACACGCCGGGTGTGTTCGTTCGGGAATCGGGCGAGGGCAGGGTGGTCTACTTCCCATTCGATATCGATCGCACGTTCTGGGAGGTGCTGTCGAACGACCATGGGACTGTAATGAATAACGCGGTGGCCTGGGCGTTCAACGGTTCGCAACCGTTGACTGTGACAGGGCGGGGGATGGTGGATGTGTCGTTATGGGCGCAGAAGGGGTCGGTGACAGCCCATCTGGTGAACCTAACGAATCCGATGACCATGAAGGGGCCTGTGCGGGAACTGGTGCTGTCGCCACCACAAAAAATTCGGGTGCGGATTCCCAAAGGGAAGAGCGTGAAGGACGTGAAGTTCCTGGTGAATCCGACGTTGCCGAAATCCACCGTGGCGAACGGGGTCGTCGAGGTAGATGTGCCGCCGTTTGAGTTGAATGAGGCGGTCGCGATTGATTGGGCATAGGCCTGTTTGACGGCCATTTGTGCTTAGCGTCGGAACATTCGCCCTGCACAGTACACTGTAATGAATATGCGTCGCGCGCTCCTAGTTGCAGTGGCCATCTTTTTGTTCGCGCTGGCGCAGGTCAACGCTCAGACAACACAAGGGTTAATCGCAGGGCGGATCGTCAATTCCGTGACCGGAAGGCCCGTTGCAAGCGCGACCATTGCCTGGAGCAGCACGACTCTGGCGGCCTCGGGAACGCAGAAGAGCGACGAAGCTGGTTACTATTTTCTACCCCTGCTCTCCGCCGGGACTTACAGCCTGCATGCGGAGGCTGATACTTTCCAGCCACAGGAATTGCAGAACCTGGAATTGCCCGTGGCGGGGTTGGTGAGCCTGGATTTCCGTCTGCGTCCGCTGAACGATGTTTGGGAAGCGGGGCAATATCGGAGCGTCTTTTTGCCGGGAACCCGAACGGTAGTCACCTTCTACGGTCCGGACGTAGATACCAGCCGTTCGGGTTCTTTTACCGCGCAGCAGGGGGAGCGCGCCGCGCTCGATACCTCTGCCTCGTACGTAATCGAACCGCAGCAGATTGAAGATCTGCCGCTCGAAGGGCGAGACGTTTATTCCATGCTGGTTAGCCTGCCGGGTGTGACTTCTGATACCAGCACGGGCCGCGGCCTCGGTGTCAGCGTGGCGGGTGCCAGACCCTCCGCATCGAACTATCTGCTGGATGGCGTCTCGAATAATAATTATCTCGTGACCGGTCCGCTGAATCCCGTGGCTCCCGAAGCGATTCAGGAATATCGCATTTCCACCAACAATTATTCTGCCGAATACGGGCGCACCAGCGGCTTCATCGCGAACGCTGTTACGCGGGCGGGGAACAACAGTTTTCACGGCGTGGGGTATTGGTACATCAAGAACGACGCCCTGAACGCTGCCGATTTCGCCGACAATCTGAATGGGTTTGGACGGCTGCCGGACAAAGAAAACAGGGTTGGGTATCAGGCGAGCGGTCCGGTGCGCCACAACCGGCTTTTTTTTTCAAGTGCGTTGGAACAGTATGCGAGCCACGGCAAGCAGGACCCGCAAACGTATTACCTGCCGACTACGAATTTCATTCCGGCTCTCAGTATTCCGTCTTCGCGGCTGGCGTCGCAGCTTTTAAGCATGTACCCGGGACCGGTCATCCATTCTCAGAATCTGACCGCGCCCTTGACGCTCTCGCCGCCAGTAGTGCTTGACCGGCTATTGGCGCTTGAACGCGGAGATTACGCGTCGAAATCGGGAAAGGACAGGTTGATGGCGCGGTTGGTGCTGGATCGCCTGAAGGAGCCGGATTTTAACTGGAGCCCATACTCGGCTTTCATTACACCGGAGTTTCAGAATACGACCGGCCTCGCAGGAAACTGGACGCACACAATCACACCCCGTATAACGAGCGAACTCAAGCTGAACTACAGCGACGACGATCTGTGGTGGAACCGCGCGCATCCCGAGATCCCCACTCTGGCGTCGGGTGATGGCACCACATTGCCGGGCAGCCCGCTTTTCTATTCGTATAAAAATCAGAACAAGTCGTTTGAGGCCGTCTACAGCGCTGTCTGGACAAAACGCAAACACGTGATCACGGCAGGCGCGGGGATGTTGCTTCGCTATAACAGCGGCTATCTGACTGCCGGACAGGACGGCGAGTATCTATTCAACGGGATCGTCAATTTCGCTTTCGATCAGCCGAGCGTCTTGTATGCCGCGGTGGACCGCGGCACGGGAACGACGCCGAATTACAATCGCGCTTATCAGTACGCACAAAGTTACTTTTTCGTGCAGGACAGCTACCGAATTGCGCCTCGGCTGACGCTGAATTTTGGGCTCCGCTATGAACGGTTTGGCGCTCCGCAGAATACGGGCGCGGCAAAAGACGACATTGTCACGTTGGGTGCTGGGGGGGATTTTGACTCGAGGCTGGCCACGGCGACGCTGGTGCGTCCCGGCAGCGGTAATCAGAATCTCTACGGTGCGGACAACCTGGATTTCGCGCCGCGCATCGGGTTTTCCTGGGATCCGTTTGGACGGGGACGGACGGTGCTGCGTGGCGGGTATGGAATCTTCTACGATTCTCCGTTTGACAATCTGTGGCAGAACGTCCGCAGCAACAATGTGGAATTGCCCTATGTGCCCATCTTCGCTAGTTCGTTCAACTATCTGCAGCCTTTGAGTTCGGCTCTGGCTTCAGGCCCCGCGACGAACACCAGTTTCCCCCTGACTCTGATCGATCCAAAGCTGCGCAATGGCTACGCGCAGGATTTTTTCCTCGGCGCGCAACATGCTGTTCGGGACAATTTGAGCGTCGAAGTTACAGGAACCGGGGCGCTGGGACGTCGGCTCATCACGACAGATATCGTGAATCGCCAGTTCACAGAGTTGACCGGAACCGGGCGGCCGAATGAGTCGCTGCCGGATATTTCGTGGCGCTCCGGGCAGGGAATCTCGGATTATTACGCCTTGTCGTCATTGATTAAGTATCGGCTGGAGTCGATTGATTTACAAGCTACTTACGCATGGAGCCATTCCGTCGATAATCAGAGCGACGCGCTCATTGGTGACTTCTTCAACCTCAATTTCACCTCGGTAACCGGTTCGAGTTCCACACAGACAGCGTCCACTTTCGCCCAGCAGTTCAACAGCAATGGCGACCGGGGTAATTCGGACTTTGACCAACGCCAGAATCTGTTTCTCTCGGGAGCGTGGCGCTCACCCTCGCGTTCAATGATGTTGGGAGGCTGGCGGATAGCGGGAATCGCTGCGTTCCGATCGGGTTTTCCATACTCGGTGTTGTCGATAACGACGGTGAATCCCGTTAATGGAAGCGGATTGGTGGAAGATCAGCGGGCCAATCTGCTGAATCCGGCCGCAGTGATGCCGGCAGGCGGTTCGCAGACGGCGGGAGGAGTGATCTTGTTGAATTCGGCGGCATTTGCGCAGCCGAGTCAGGCCGGGGTCGTCGGAAATACCGGACGCAACGCTTTCACCGGACCGGGCCTCTACAGTTCCGATTTTTCATTCTCGCGCTCGTTTCAGTTGCCGAGGCTTCGGGAGGGCTTGAAACTCACGCTGCGGGCAGATGCCTTCAATATTCTGAACCACGCCAACCTAAATAACCCCGACAATCTCTTCGGATCGCCCACATTCGGAATTGCCACTTACGGCAGGCAAGGCACGGCATCGGGTTTCCCTGGAATCGCGCCACTGAATGAGACGGCGCGCCAGGTGCAAGTGATGGTACGAATAGAGTTCTGATTTCCCGGCGGCCTTACAGGCGTGCGGTGTGCCGGGCAACCCCGGTGTGCCACACTTTAATATTCCGTTGACTATATGGTAGGCACTACCATTTCGCATTACGAGGTCCTCGAAAAGCTCGGGGAAGGCGGGATGGGCATGGTCTACAAGGCGCGAGATACCCAACTCGGCCGCTTTGTGGCGATCAAAGTCCTGATTCCCGCCTCCGGCGAGTCATCGGACAGGCGCGCCCGGTTCCTTCAGGAAGCGCGAGCCGCATCATCGCTCAACCACCCAAACATCATCACGATACACGATATTGTGACGACAGCTTCTGGTGATTGCATAGTGATGGAATTCGTGCGAGGGCAGACGCTGGGAGACATGCTGGCCGTCGGGAAGATTCCAATAGTGGATTCTCTCAAGTACGCCATACAGATTGCGGATGCACTGGCAGCCGCCCACGGCATCGGAATTGTTCACCGCGATCTGAAGCCAGCCAACGTGATGGTGACGCCTGAAGGACTGGCGAAGGTGCTCGATTTCGGACTGGCAAAACTTGCTGATAGCCAGGGTGCGCTCGAATTGGGCGAAGGCGATACGACGGTTTCGATCACGTCGCCAGGGGCGCTTGGCGGCTCGCCAAGAACCACGGAGGGCGCCATTATTGGCACGCTTTCCTATATGTCGCCGGAGCAGGCCCAGGGTGGAAAGGTGGATGCACGGTCCGATATTTTCTCCTACGGCTCCGTCTTTTACGAAGTCGTGACCAGGCAGAAGGCGTTCCATGGCAAGACTGGGCTGGATACCCTGACGGCCATCCTCCGCGACGAGCCGCGCGCTTTCCCGGACGGGCCGGATGCGCCGGATGAAGTCCGCGAAGTGGTGCTGCGCTGTCTGCGCAAGGACCCGGATCAGCGTTACCAGGCTATGTCGGACGTGAAGGCGGCGCTTGAACAGTTGTATTTTGCCAGCCGGTCGGGTATTTTGCAGGCGCAATCGGGCATGTTCAAGAGGCCTGTGGCAAAGGCTTTGCCGTCCATTGCCGTCCTTCCATTTCTTAATCTCAGTTCCGACAAGGAGAACGAGTACTTTAGCGATGGACTGGCCGAAGAAATCATCAATGCATTGACGCGGATTCCAAACCTTCGTGTGACCGCGCGCACTTCGGCTTTTGCTTTTCGGGGTGCACAGGAGAACGTTCGCAAGATTGGGGAGACGCTGAACGTTGCAAGCGTGCTGGAAGGCAGCGTACGCAAGGCAGGCAACCGGGTTCGAATAAGTGTGCAGTTGATTGGAGTAACAGAAGGCAATAACCTGTGGTCCGAACGGTTTGACCGGGAGATGACGGACGTTTTCGAAATTCAGGATGAAATCTCGCAGGCGATTGTGGCAAAACTGAAAGTGCAGTTAGCCGGGGAAACGGGAGATGCCGCGCCGATAGTGAAGCGATACACCGAGAACCTGGAAGCGTACGACCTCTACCTGCGGGGACGCTACGAACTCTACAAGATGACTCGCGAGGGGCTCGACAAGAGCAAGCATCTGTTCGAAGAGGCGATTCGGCTTGATCCCCGCTATGCGCCGGCTCACGACGGTCTGGCGTACTGCTGGTACTCAGAGGGTTTTCTTGGCTTTGTCGCCCCGAAAGAGGCGATGCCCAGGGCGAAGGCGTCTGTGCGTCGCGCGATTGAGTTGGATGAGACCGTTGCCGAAGCTCACGCTACGCTGGGCGTGATTCTGGCGCTTTACGACTGGGACTGGCCGGGCGCCGAACGGGAAATGATGCGCTCGATCGAACTGAACAGCGCGTCGCCTAGTTCCAGGGACGTCTATGCGTTTTACTATCTGCGTCCTATGGGACGTATCGACGAAGCTGTCGCGGAAGTACAAAACGCCTTGTCGCTCGATCCGCTTTCGATTCTGTTCCGCGTACATCTTGGATTCCTCTACTACGTGCAACGAAATTATGAGCACTCGGTCGCGCAGTTCCGTAAGGTTCTGGAGATGAATCCGCAGTACTATCTGGCGCACGCCATGATGGCGATGGCGTATACGCAAACATGTCACTTCAAAGAAGCGGCGGAGTGTTACGCGAAAGCGCGAGAGGCCGATGCCAACAGCAAGTTCGTGGATTCGCTCGACGCGATGACGCTGGCAGTGGCGGGGAAGAATAAGAAAGCGGAGGAGATGCTCGCCGCCATTATGAAGCGCTCGACGCACGAGTACATTTCACCGGTGAGCATCGCTTACATCTGCACGGCGCTGGGAGATCACGATGCCGCGTTCGGACACCTGGACCGCGCGATTCACGATCGCGATCCGAATATTCTTGGGCTGAAGTCAAACCCGATTTTCGACGCGTTGCGTGGGGACGAGCGATACCATGCGCTGCTCAAAAAAATGCAAATGGAATAGCCAGAATCACTGTATGTCAAAGTCAGCTGTGCGAACGACGGGTTCGCCTGTCGGTCGCATGACCGTGACTTCCAGCTTGTAAGCGCCGGCAGGCAGTGCAGAACCGGGAATAGATGCCACTATCGGCACTATCGGATTGCCCGGTCGCATGTAACTGCCGGCGATCTTGACTCCGGTATCTTCTTTTTGCTGTCCGGAAGCCCGATCCAGCACCCGCACCCGCACACCGACCGGAGGTAATGTCGCGTCCGGTTTTGTCCCCGTAAGCAACGGTTCGTAGGCTTCAAAGTAGAACACCCCATGCTCGCCCACGCGGAAAAGATTTGTCCCCGTGGGTACCACTTCAGTACCTTTGGAAACCAGCGGACGCTGGCCTTCAAGGAGTGATACATCCAGACTCGCTGCCAGATCTGCCGCCGGGTGCGCGTCATGGCTGAGTGCAAGGCCACTGGCGCCCAGTGTTTGCCCGTTCCATGGTTCGATCGACAGGGGCATTTCGACCTTACCGAAGCCCTGTTCGCCCACACTGAGCGCGATGCGGAAGGTGTATTGGCCTGGCGCGATTTCAAACTGGTTCTCGTAGTGGTACGGCGTTTTCAGAAATGCGTCCACTTGTTGCTGCGTGTCGAACTCAAGTTTGACCACGTCGCTCACGCGCGCGGCGACAGACCCGTCTTTCCTGTATGCAACACCGGCAAGGTCGAATTCCCCGTGAAATTTTCCTTTGTCTTTTTGAAACTTCGTCGCGGCCGGAACAATGTCCATCGCCAGATTCACCCGCGCTGTGTTCGGCGCTGAATAGAACCACGGGACCTGCATTTTGGCCGGAATGTTGCCAGGCGCACCGCTTGCTGCCTTAGCCTCGAGGGTCGAACCGGCAGGTTTACCCGACAGCAGATCGACCGGCTTAGACGTGCAGTAACCTTTTCGTGCGCGAACCTCCAGATCTCCACGGTCGAGCTTTACACGAAGGTCGTGGCAACTTCCCTCCTGCGAATCGACTGAAGGAGTGTAGCCCAGCAGATAATATTGATCCTGCTCCTGTGCAACTTTCCCAAGGTCCGCCGCCAAATCGTTCGTGCTGACGAACGTGATTCCGCCCGTACCTTCCGCTAAAGCCCGGCCCAGACTCTGGTTGGAAGCCGCGAGATCCGTACCGGCGGGGGCCGTGGAAGCATGTGCTGTAGTACGGCCTGCGGAAGAGGCACCGCTGCTGTCCGGGACGCTCTGGGTGACCCCGGATCCGACGGTGTAAACTGCAACATTCGCCTTGTTGAGCGCCTCAATGGTGGTCAACGCATCGCCCGTGTTCTCCCCGTTCATCTCCGCGCCGACGCTGAATAATACGAGTGCCTTTCGTCCACGGATACTGGAGAGCGACTTTGCCAGGTTGCGAAGCGACGCAAGGTAATCGTGGGCGACGTAAGGATCGGTAGATGTCACGGGTGCCGGCGGTGCGCCACGCCCAACGCGTGGAGGAGGTGCCGTGGTCGTGGTGGGGGTTCCGGCGGCTGTCCCCGAAATACCTGCCAGCGCCTTTCTGAGTTTGTCGGCATCCGTGGTGAAATTCTGCGGGACATGCAGACCGCCATCAAAGGCGTAAGTGATGACGGCCATATAGCGATCAGGGCTGGCAAAACCATCCACAAACCGCGTGGCCTGCTGACGTACTACCAGTTGACCAGCCTGTCCCGCAGTGGCTGTATCGAAATACATCACGATGTAGTGCTTGCTGGGGCGCTCCGGGGAGATACCGGAACTCTCCAGTGAAAAACTCGTGATCTTCTGCTCTTTGCCGTCCTCCCACAGCCGAAAGTTTCTCTCGGTAAGATCCTGAGCGAACTTGCCTTTCTTGTCGAGCGCGACGGCGTCCACCAGCACCAGACGGGATTCCGAACGAATGATCGTCTCCGCCCCACTTCCACCGGAGTCCTGAGCGCGTGCTGTTGGGGCCAGAACAGTTGACGCGAAAAGACTGGCAGCGAGACAGACAGGCGAACTAAGCCACAATTTCATGTTCGTTCGTGTTCCTAAGGAATTTCTACCAAACTGCTTTGCGCCGACATGGTCTGCCCCTCCGAATCGCGCACAACCACCCGTACAACATACCTGCCCGGATGTACGGTAAAGCTGTTCTTCACGGATATGCCGGAGCCGACGCGTTTTGCCAGAGTCTCATCGAGCAATCTCATTTCCAGCACTTTCTGCGCGCCGGTCATGAAATTCCCGTCATTATCGAACAACCCCGTGACCACGGTGATATCGTTCCGGTTCCGGTCGCCATCTTTGTGGAAATTCAGCTTCTTCACATCGACTTTGGATACCGCTGAGAGGCTTGCATCGCCGTCATCAAGCTTGAAATACTGTGTCTGCAAAACGGCGGGAAGATCGTGCACTTCCTCGCGCGAAAAGAAGGCTTCTTCGATGTCTTGTTTCGCTTTGTCCGCGGGATCGGTAGATGCGCTGGGCGCGTAATAACCTTTTCGAACCTGTAGTTCGAGGCCACGCCCGCTCTTCAGCGTAACCTTGAGATTGTGGTATTTCCCGTCGAGCTTCAGATCCAAAGGTGAAAAGCCGAGTACGCAGATGTAACCCGGGGCTGTCGCCACGCGCGCGAAGGCTTCATCGTAATCGTTGGTTCCGTGATAAAAACTGCCGCCCGTTCCCTCGGCCAGCGTGGCCATCACGTCGGTTTGCTGGATGGTGGCAAGCGCCTGATAAGGGTGCTTTTCAGCTATAGTCTTACTGTTAGTCCGGTCGCTCGCGTCGCCACCCAGCAGGTCGGGATAGAGGCCTCGTGAATCCAGGCCGCCGATTACGACATTGGCCTTAATAGCCCGGTCGATGATCGCCATTTGCTCGTCGTGCTTGTCGTCGAGAACCAAAAAACCGGGGGAGATCACGATAAGGCTGCGTTGTCCGGGCATTGATGCCATCCGAGCGACCACCGCGCGCAGGGTACCGAAAGAGGTCTCGGTTTCCTGATCGCCGACAATAACGGCGGCCCTGGCTGCGCTCTTGGCGTTGCGGGCAGCCAGGCACACGCCGTCCGTCGATCCGGATATCTCGCATTGAGCAATATCGGTCTCCTGAACATCGGATGACTCCAGGTCCGTCGATCCGCCGCCTCCGCAGTACATGGCGTCTTTGGTCGCGATCTTCCACGCCGTGAGGTCGTGATGATTGTAAATACGGTCTGCCATGTAGTACTCGACAGGCGGACAGGTGTTTTCCCGGAGCGCTTTATTGGCCATCGCCTGGCCGGCGCTGATTGCCGCGAGCGCAGCGTGTAGCTTCTCCTTGTCGCTGGTGAACTCCTGAATCACGTGGCCGGACGTCGTGTAGATTGCCGCGCGATCCAGCGCGTGCAGCGAGGTATCGATCTGGCGGCGGGCGGCATCGCGCGTAGAAACCAAATTCCCAAGGCTGATATGCACATCGTCAAACAGATAGGCCACAAAGCGGTCCGGGATGCCATCTGTGTTGACGTCAGTGAGAGTTGAGGACGAGTCGGGTACTGCGGTCTGAGTTGGCTCAGCAGGCTTCGGCGCGACGGCAGGCTTAGCCGCCGAACTCTCCTTCACAATCGTTTCGACGGAAAACTTCGAGATCATCTGGGGTTTGCCGTTGTCAAACAGCTGGAAGTCGTCGATGGAAAGATTCCCCACTGCGGTTCCCCTGGCGTCGCGCACCACCACAGGTACCGCAACCATGTTCACACCGGATCTGAACGTGAACGGAGTATCCTTTGAAGTCACCTCATCCGTTTGAGCGCAGACGGCAAGGCCGCACATGCAAAGCAGAGTAGCTGCGCGGCCAAAGGCTTGGAAATTCATCTGGATACTATCAAGTTTACGATGAAACGGGTTCGCAGTTCCTATTGGAGGTCGAAATCAACTGTGCGTACCACCGGAGCACCACTCTGTCGCATCACGCTAACTTCCAGCTGATATTTTCCCGCCGGTAGGTTATCGATCGGTAAGGGAGAAACAATTGGAACCACCGGATTTCCGGGCCGCATGTAGCTGCCGGCAGTCTTGATACCGGAATCGTAGCGTTGGGCCGCCGAAGCACGATCCAGAATCCGGGTCCGCACCCCGAACAAGGGCAGCGCGGTATCCGGCTTCGTCTGCTTCAGCAGCGGTTCGTACGCCTCGAAGTAATAGAACGCTGGTTCTCCCGCGTGAAACAGCGGCGTCCCGGTAGGAACTATTTCAAGATTCTTTGAAACCAACGAACGCTGGCCTTCGAGCAAAGACGGGTCGAGTGCGGAGGCCAGGTCCGCCGCGGGATGTGCATCGTGACTGAGCACCAGACCACTTGCAGTAAGCATTTGGCCGTCCCATTCCGCGATTGTCAGCGGCGCTTCGAGCTTGCCAAAGGCTGGCCCGCCCTCATTGAACGCCATCCGAAAAATGTACTTTCCAGGCGACAGGTCGAACTGGTTTTCGTAGTGATAAGGCGCACCGAGAAACGCGTCCGCTTCCTGCTGTGTATTGAAATTCAGCTTCACCGTATCGCTGACGCGAGCTACGATGGAGCCGTCGGGCAGGGAAGCTGTTCCGGCAAGATTGAGCTCCCCGTGCAGTTTGGTCTTTTCGCGCTGGAACTTCATGGCGGCGGGATCGATATCCATGGCAAGATTTACCCGGGCTACGTTGGGGGTCGCATAGAACCAGGGCAACTGCATTTTTGCGCTAATGCCAGTGGCTGCGCCGCTGGAGGCTCTCGCTTCCAGTTCAGAGCCCATCGGCCTGCCGGTGAGCGCATCCTGCGGCTTCTCGGTGCAGTAACCCTTGCGGGCGCGAACTTCCAGATCATTCCGGTCCACCTTCACCTTAAGCTCGTGGCAAGAGCCTTCGGCAGATTCCACTGAGGGCGTGTAGCCGAGCAGGTAATACTGATCCTGCTCCTGCGCGATTTTTCCAAGGTCCGGGACCATGTCGTTAGTGGATAACATCGTCGTGCCCCCGGTGGCTTCCGCGATGGCGCTGCCCAGACTCAGAACCGACGAACTAACGGTACCTCCCGAAACGACGGTACCTCCCGAAACGACGGCACCGCGTCCCGAGCTACGCCCCCCCATGGAGGCATCGGAAGTGCGAGCGCTCCCCACCCCAGCCCCTGCTCCGGCCGAGTACACGGCAACGTTGGCCTGGTTCAGTGCGGTAATGGTCCTGTCGATCTCGTCACTGAATGTAGGTGCAACGACACCTCCGGCGCCGAACAGGATAAGGGCCTTGCGTCCCCGTATGGGTGCCAGCGATTTCGCCACGTTGCGCAGGGCTTCCAGAAAGTCCAGTATGGGCGGGGCG
>CAIKAS010000016.1 GCA_903825445.1 uncultured Acidobacteriia bacterium | reverse complement strand
TTCCTCCCAACAATTTCAAAGCCGCTATCACTACCGGTCAGCAGCAGATCGGCCTCTGGAGTTCGCTTTGCAGCAATATCGCCACTGAAATCATTGCAGGCTCTGGTTTCGACTGGATCGTGCTCGATACAGAACATGCGCCTAACGAGGTTCCGGGTCTGCTCTCGCAATTGCAGGCAATGGCGACCAGCACCACTGAACCCGTTGTCCGCGTAGCATGGAATGATTCCGTTATCATCAAACGCGTTCTCGATATAGGCGCGCGGTCACTGCTCATCCCGTTCGTGCAGAACGCTGATGAGGCACGCGCAGCTGTTGCCGCCACACGCTATCCGCCGCGAGGCATTCGCGGGGTATCCGTCGGCCCGCGAGCCAATAAATACGGCCGCGTTGCCGGATATCACCACGTTGCTCATGAGAGTACCTGCGTCATCGTGCAGATTGAAACGCGCAGCGCGTGCGAGCAGATCGAAGCTATCGCCGCGGTGGAAGGTGTTGATGGGATTTTCATCGGACCCAGCGATCTCGCGGCCGATCTGGGCCGTCTGGCCAACCCGAAGCATCCCGAGGTGCAGGCCGCCATCGCCGATGCCTGCGCCCGCATTCGCGCCGCCGGAAAAGGCGCGGGCATGCTGACCGGGGATCCCGAAGAAGCCTGCCGCTACCTTGCCGCCGGGTTCACTTTCGTCGCCTTCGGCAGCGACGCCGGTGTTCTGGCCAACGCCACCGCAAAGCTCGCTACCATGGGCAAAGAACAAATCGAAAAACTCAGGAGCACGAAGTAAATGAAAATCGGATTCATCGGACTCGGCATCATGGGCAAACCCATGGTCCGCAATCTCATCAAAGGCGGCTATCAGGTCGCGGTTCATGACATCACAGCGGCCTCAGTGGCGGAAGCTGTTGCCGGGGGTGCTGTTGCAGGCGGATCCTCGCTGAAGACTGCCGCGCAGTCCGACGTCATCATCACCATGCTGCCGGATGGTCCGGATGTGGACGCCGCCGTGCTCGGCGCGGGTGGCATCCTCGAAGGCGCACGCCCCGGTTCCATCATTGCGGACATGAGTTCCATCAACCCGACGGTGTCGCAGAAAATTGCCGCCGCATGCGCCGCGAAAGACGTCGGTTTCCTGGATGCCCCGGTTAGCGGTGGCGAACCGAAAGCTATCGACGGCACGCTCACCATCATGGTGGGCGGCGATCAGGACACTTTCGACAAGGTGCTGCCCGTGCTTCAGAAGATGGGATCCAGCGTGACTCTCACCGGGCCCGTGGGCGCGGGTAACGTGACCAAACTGGCGAATCAGATCATGGTGGCATGCAACATCGCAGCCATGGGCGAAGCGCTGGTGCTGGCGACGAAAGCGGGCCTCGATCCGGAAGTTGTTTTCAACGCTGTGAAGGGCGGACTAGCGGGCAGCACGGTCCTCAATGCCAAAGCTCCCATGGTGATCGGGCGTAATTTTAAGCCTGGCTTCCGCATCGAGCTACACGAGAAAGATTTGCGCAACGCTCTGCTGGCAGGCGAATCGATGAAGGTATCGCTGCCGCTCACAAGCCTGGTGCAGCAGATGCTGATTTCGCTGATGAACGAAGGCAAAGGTGGTCTGGATCACTCCGCCATCGTGACTTTCATCGAACGTATGGCGGGTACCGAAGTCAAACCGCCCGTGAAGTAGAGCGTGTGGCCGGCAGGCCCGCGTTTTCCGTAAGAATACGCTGCGCCGCGGGCCAGTCCTGCGCCACAAAATCCGCCAGTCCGGCTACAACGGGAAATAGCGGATTGCTCAACCAGATAGTCCGGCAGCCAGCATTCCTGCCACACTGTATATCCGAACGTCGGTCCCCGATCATCCAGGATTTCGATAGATCCAGCCCGTACTCTCTTGCCGCCTCATGCAAATGGAGTGCCGAAGGCTTCCGGCAATGGCAATTCTCATCCGGCCTGTGCGGGCAGAAGTACGATGCGGTGATTTTCACGTGTGCTTTGCGCATCGTTTCCAGAAAGCGCGACTGCACCGCGTCCATCTCCGCCGGAGTGATCAAGCCCCGGCCCACGCCCGATTGATTACTGACGACGATCAGCAGCCAGCCCTCCCGCGCCAGTTCCCGCAAAGCTTCGGCAGCGCCGGGCAACAACTCCACCAGTGCAGGGTCATGCATGTAACCGCGATCTTCGATGATGGTGCCGTCGCGATCGAGAAAGAGCGCGCGTTCCATTTTCCGCCTAGCTCCGAACTCGCCCCGCCGCAATCAGTTCTTCCCGGTTCACCGCCCAGGTTCCGTGATGTGACACGGCAACGCCAGCCGCGATGTTCGCCATGACTGCGGCGTCACGCAATTCGAAGCCCGAGCCAAGCCCCAGCGCCAGCGTTGCCACGACGGTATCTCCCGCGCCGGTGACATCCGCGACGTCACTGGTCCGGGCCGGAATGTGCACGCCCTGCTTACCTGGCTCAAACAGCGTCATGCCATCCGGGCCACGCGTCACGAGCAATGCCGAGGGAGCAACTTTCGCAAGAAGACCGGGCACCGCTTTCAGCAGATCTTCGCTCGAATGGATCGGCTCGCCCGCTGCGGCCGCAGTCTCTTTTAAATTCGGGGTCACAATCCTGGCGCCCTTATATCGCGCCAGGTCGGGAGATTTCGGGTCGATCACCACAGGTATGCCGCGGCGCCCGGCCCGCTCGATAATCCAGCGGCAAAAAGCCTCCGGCGCGACGCCCTTTCCGTAATCGGAAATTACCACTGCATCAGCTTCGTCGACGACCCGTTCGCACTTACGGAGCAAGAGCGCGGCAACACGTGCGGAGAGAGGCAGTCGGCTCTCATCGTCGAACCGTACGATCTGTTGCCCACCGGCGGTGACGCGTGTCTTTACTGTGGTGACGCGCATCTCGTCTTCCACCAGCGCCTCAATGCCGATCTGCAGCTTCTCCAGTTCGGCGCGCAGCCGGACGGCTGCAGCATCGGCGCCGGTCACGCCCGCCAGCGTCACGTTCGCTCCCATACCGCGCAGATTCGCCGCTACATTTGCAGCGCCGCCTACCACGAACCGGCGCTGGCTTACATCTACTACAGGCACCGGTGCTTCGGGCGAAATGCGTGAGGCAGCCCCTTCAATGTAGGCATCCAGCATGCAGTCGCCCGCTACCAGGACACGCACCGCGGGGGCTCGCATCAACAGCCTTGTCATCATCCCGCTTATCCCTCAACCTCCGTCGGCGGACAGATTCTCTGAAGCAGGCTGGTGGTCGATCGCCCCGCATGCAGGGGCAGAAACCGGACCTCGCCACCGTAACTTTCCACTACAGCGCGTTCGGGGACCGGCCGCTTTCCATCGGCGTACTCTTCACCCTTGCAATGAACATCCGGCCGCACCCGCTGGAGCGCCGCTGAGGGCTCCGGCTCGTCGAAGATCACGACCGCATCCACCATTTCGAGTGCGGAAAGTAACTCCGCACGATCTTCCTGGCAAATGAGGGGCCGGCCCGGACCTTTGTTATTCCGCGCACTTGCATCGCTGTTGATGCCGACGATCAAGATGTCGCCCAGGGCTTTCGCGTCACGCAAACTCCGCACGTGCCCCGCATGCAGCAGGTCGAAGACTCCGTTCGTCCATACGACCTTTTTGCCCTGCTCGCGCCATTGGCTCCGCAATGCCACCAGGTCGTCCATCGTCCGCAGCTTGGAGTACGATTTCGCCAAGTCCAATTATGCAGCAACCTCATTGATATTGCCCGGTATTACTATCATTTACCGTTGGAAGCCCCGTATTTACTGTAGACTCAGGGCATGAAGCTCAGGTTTCCCCCAGCGGTGATTTTTCTCACGATGCTCGGCCTCGCAGCTACTGGACTCCAGGCCGCGCCGACTCCCGCCAATGCCCTTCTTGTGCTCGAAAAAGAACAGAATACGCTGGTGATTGTCGATCCAGTGGCTCTCACCATCGTGGCTCGGGTACCCGTGGGGGATAACCCGCACGAGGTTGCCGTTTCGGACGACGGTAAGATGGCTTACATTTCGAATTACGGTGGCAACACGGTCTCCAGGGTTGATCTGGTGGCGCAGAAGCCACTGTCTGCGATCGACCTTGGGGCACTGCGCCAGCCGCACGGCCTGGAATTCGTCAGCGGAAAGCTGTTTTTCACGGCAGAAGGCGCCAAGGTTGTCGGGCGTTATGATCCAGCCACGGAGAAGATCGATTGGGTGGTCGGCACCGGCCAGGATCGCACCCACATGGTCATAGCGTCGAAGGATCTGAAGACTGTTCTCACGTCAAATGTTAGTTCAGGAACCATAAGTATTATCGAGCAAGCCGCGCCTGGTCAGGGACGTGGACCCGGCGGTCCGGGAGGCCCAGGTGGTCGCGGGCCGGGCGGCACTTCCGGCGGTCGTGGACCGGGTGGGCCTGGCATGGGTCCGGGTGGACCCGGTATGAACGGTCGCGGCGGACCGGGCGGCCCTCCTCCCGGCGGTGGACCCGGTGGGCCTGGCGGCAGCCCTGACTGGGCGATCACGAATGTTCCGGTCGGCCACGGCTCGGAAGGCTTCGACCTGACTCCCGATGGCAAGGAACTCTGGGTAGCCAACGCCAACGACGCCACGATTTCTATCATCAATGTAGCGGCTAAAAAGGTGGTGGAAACCATCCCCTCGACGCAGTCAGCGAACCGTCTGAAGATCACCAACGACGGCAAATACGCCTTCGTTTCCGACCTGGGTGGTACCGACCTGCTGATCGTTGACGTTGCCACTCGCAAGCCTTATAAAACGATCAAGATGAATACCAGCAGCGAAGGCCTGCTCATGGCGCCGGGCGGCCTGCGTGCCTACACCACACTCAACGAGCACGATTCAGTAGCTGTCATCGATCTGAAGACGCTCACCGTGACTGGTGAAGTGAAGACAGGGCGCGGTCCGGACGGCCTGGCCTGGGCTGCCCGCAAGTAGGCAGTTGTCCATCAAAAGCGAAAGGCCCGGCAGCGCGTAAAAACGCCACCGGGCCTTCAAAGTATTCGTTGATCTCTGGCTCTTACTTCTCGCCCAGCTCCGTTTTCATCCTCTTGGCTTCGGTGACAGCTGACGCCTGATACTGACCCGGAATCAGCGAGCACTTCACGAGGAACTGAATTCCCTGGTCGGCCTGCGCGCGATCCATGCCTTGCCGGCCCAGCGTATAGTCCGCTTCGCCAAGGAAGAAGTAGGCCGGCCCTTCCATGGCGGGTATGCCTTTTATCCCGGTAAGAGAGGCGCGAAGTTCCTTGTCGGCGGTCGCGTAGTCCTTCTTCGCGGATGTGGCGGCCACAACTCCGATGATGTAGTGCGCCTGCGCGGTGGCCTGATCCGGCTTTGCGCCTTTCGGCGCCGTCAGCGACCTCCTCGCGAACGCCGCAGCCCGATCGCCCTGCTGTCCGGTCATCGCCGCATTCGCTACCACAAGATAAGCGTCCTGCGTCAGGTACTTGCTCTTCGGTGCCTGTGCTTCCAGAGTCGAAATCATGTCAATTGCCGTCGCGGCAGGTGCGCCCACCGAGGCTGAGTACAACGCGTATTCGGCGTATTCCGAGACCTGTTGCGCGTACTTCACATGCGCGTCCCAGTTCTCTTTATCGGCGTCCGCCGGAGCCGGGCCCATCTGCTTCTTCGCGTCCGCGAACACGGCAATTGACAACCGCTTGATTTCGGCGGCGCCTTTCTTGCCGTCAACTGCGGCGCGGAGGGCGTCGCTGTTGGTCTGCAGCGCATCGTCGGCGGCGGGAAGGGTCGCGCAAAGCATCGCCAGTGCGGCGATGGTGGTAATCATTACTTTCATGGTTGCTTCTCCTGCAACGGTCATTTTATATCATCGAAATCACTGGCTTCCCGCGCGCGAGCCCGCGAACGCCTCACCGAGTCGGGCCGCGAACCGTTACACTGATGGACGATGGCTGAACCGCCGCACGAAAACGATGACGCGCAACACGTCGCCCAGGACGTAGCGAGGACTGCCCACATGCGGCACCTGGTGGACACGCTGCATCATCTTGAAGACACCCTCCGCGATGGTGGCGGCGCGCAGCGAATCGAAAAACAACATAAGGCCGGCAAACTTACGGCGCGGGAACGCATCACTCGTCTGCTTGACCCGGGCACGCGCTTCCTCGAAATCGGGCTGCTGATCGCCTATGACCTTTACGACGGCCAGGCTCCGGCGGCAGGCGTGGTCACCGGCATCGGTCGCATCGAAGGCCGGCCCACTGTCATCGTCGCGAACGACGCCACTGTGAAGGCGGGCGCATGGTGGCCCGAAACTATCACGAAGATCCTACGCGCACAGGAAATCGCCATGCGCAACCGCACGCCCATCGTCTATCTGGTGGATTCGGCGGGTGTGAATTTGCCTTACCAGGACGGTATTTTCCCCGGCCAGTACGGCGCGGGTCGCATCTTCTTTTATAATTCCCTGATGCGACGGAAGCTGCACGTTCCGCAAGTCGCCGCCGTCATGGGTCCATGCATCGCTGGCGGTGCTTATCTGCCCGCGCTCAGCGACGTCATCATCATGGTAGAAAAAACCAGCTTCATGGGCCTTGGTGGCCCTAATCTGGTAAAGGGCGCGACGGGGCAACTCATCGATCAGGAGACCCTCGGTGGCGCGCATCTCCACACTGCCACCAGCGGTGTTGCCCACTATGTCGCGAAAGACGACGCCGATTGCCTGGAGATGATTCGCGCAAGGTTCCGCCAAATGAAGCCGCCTGCGCCGACGCTGCATTCCACGGTCCCCGCTGCGCCTGCCGACGGGCTTTACAGCATCCTGCCTGCCGATCATCGCCTGCCTTACAACATCGAAGACGTCCTCCATCGCATTCTGGACCGCGACGATTACACCGAATTCCAGCCCGAATACGCGCCGGAGATGCTTTGCGCTAACGCTCGCCTTTCCGGCCATCCCGTTGCAGTGATCGCCAACCGGCGGGGCTTTCTCAAGCCGCGCATTGGCGGCATCATTTATGCCGAGACCGCGCGCAAGGTCGCTTATTTTGTCGAACTGGCGGAACGGCAGGGGACGCCCATCCTTTATGTACAGGATGTTTCGGGTTTTATGGTGGGGCAGGACGCTGAATCCGACGGCATCATCCGCGCTGGTGCGGAAATGGTGGAAACCATGTCCTGCGCCACGGTGCCGCGCATCGTGCTTACGATCAACCACGCTTCCGGCGCAGGCTACTATGCAATGGCAGGGCAGGGTTTCGATCCCAACTTTACGTTCAGCTGGCCGACCGCGCGCATCGGCGTGATGGAAGGCGATTCCGCCGTGCAGGCCCTATTTGCCGCCGATCTGGAAAAGGCAAAACAGCAGGGTGGCATAATTCCCGATGAATTGAAAGAGTCGATTGCGCGGACGCGCGCCGACTATGAACGCTGGCTCGACGCGAAGTATGCCGCCGCCCGCGGCCATTGCGACGCCATCATCGATCCGAAGGATACCCGTGATGTATTGACTTTGGCACTCGAAGTCGCCATGCAACGTCCGCGCGGCGAAGCTTTGCCGCTGGAGATCTTATGATCGACATTGCAACAACCGATCGCGTCCGCACGCTCACGCTCAATCGCCCGGAGAAACGTAATGCGCTCGATCTGGAAACCTGCCGCGCTCTGAACGAAGCATTCCATCAGGCCGACGACGACCCTGCCATCGGCGCGGTTCTCCTTCGAGGCAATGGCACCGCTTTTTGTTCAGGCATGGACCTGAGCGAAGTTCTTGCCGCCGACCAAGACGTGCTTGCCGATGTCCACGAGCGCCTCTTCACTACGATCTATCGCGCACGTAAACCGATCATTGCTGCCGTGCAGGGCTCCGCGCTGGCTGCAGGCGTTGGACTGACGGCGAATGCGCACTTCGTTATCGCCGCCCCTGACGCGCGCTTTGGCATAACGGAGATACGGATCGGACTCTGGCCGTTTCTGATTTTTCGTTCGGTTGCCCGCGCAGTGGGCGAACGCCGCGCGACGGAACTCAGTATCACTGGTCGTACTTTCTCCGCCGATGAGGCACACCAGTTTGGCCTGGTCACGGAAGTCCACGCTAACTACGACACACGCGCATTCGAACTGGCAACGCGCGTCGCCCAGTTCAGTTCGGTGGCTAACGCAGCGGGACTCGACTACGTCAATCGTACGCACGATCTCGATTTCAGCGATGCCGGCGTCATTGCCCGCGAAATGCGAACCGGTCTCATGGCAAGCGCGGATTTCGAAGAAGGCGTGCGCGCGTTCCTCGAAAAGCGTGCGCCGGTTTGGCCATCGTTCACTTAGTCGCCACAGTTCCTGTCAGCCGCCCGTTCCGCATCAACCCCGAAGCCTCGTCTACCGTGGCCTCAATCGTGTCGTTCGGCATAAACCGAATCGACATGGTGTAGTGATTGATGTTTGCGATGAAATTCAGATCCAGCGCAAACTCATTCTCCGAAGTCCACTTTCCTGTCGCTCCCGCGGGCAGATGCAGCGGACCATTTGGTCCCACATGATACACGCCATCCATCCCAACCGGAAAACTGAACGGCTCGCCATAATACTTCACATTTGCGGTCGTCGTGCCGTCGCTGCCGATCACGAGAGATAGACTATCGATCCGCGACGAATTCACCGGGAAGTTATAAACCTTGCCTGAGATCGTCTTCGCCGTCGCGGGCAGGGGAGTCACTGGCTGAACAGCCGGAGGCATTGCAGCGGCCATGGAAGACTTCTGGAGTTGAGTCACGCCCTCCGCATTCGCAGGCAGCGCAGCATCCGATTTAACAGCCGCGCGAATCAGCGGTGCCAGTTGCCCCGCATTGCCTCCCGCCATGCTGACCACAATCATGTCGAGATCCGGCCAAACAATCAGAATCTGTCCGCCACGCCCGGTGCCGCCGTATTGCAGTCCGTTGGCACCCTTTGTCACATTCCATTCAATCCCGTATCCGCCAGGCTCCCCGCGTCCGCCTGTCGGTGGAGTGATCGACATCCGCACCCAGTCGCGCGACACGATCTGCGCACCATTCCACACTCCGCCATGCAGGTAGAGGTAACCGAGTTTCGCCACGTCGCGCGGAAAGAAATGACTGTCGCCCCACCCGTGATTGCGCCCCTGCGGATCATCTGCCCAAACTACTTTGCCCATACTGAGCCGGTCGAATAAATATTTACGCCCAAACTCTTCCTCCTTCATGTGAGCCGCCGCGGCTATCACCGAACCCAATAAATGATACCCGGGGCTGCAATACGAAGGATGCGTGCCGGGGTCGTATTTCATCGGCAGCGAAAGCGCGAATTTCACCCAGTTGGGCGAACGCTTCATCCGCTCCAGTTCCTGCTCGCCCGGCAGGAAACCGCAATCGAGACCGGACTCCATATGCAGCATATTGCCCACGGTGATCGAACGCTTCTTATCATCTGCACCAGTCGGGCTCTCATTCGGGAAGAATGACAGCAACGGCTGATCCAGTTGCAGCAGGCCGTTGCCCACGGCGACTCCGGTCAGCGTCGAAGTGATGGTCTTGGTCACCGAAGCCAGATCATGCGGCGAGGAAGAACTGTACGGATAGAAATCGGAGTCTAAAACCACATAGCCATGCCGTATCACCAGCAGGCTGTGAACGCCCCACTGCTTCTGCCGCACCTGATCAATGGCTGCCGCCAGCGCCTGCGAGTCGATTCCCTGCGACTCCGGCGTCGCCGTCCGCCACAATTCTCCGGGATAGTACACAGCTTGCGGCGGAATCTGCGCCAAAGCGATGACACCGCAGGCAGCCATCGAAATCACAATAATGCGAAACGACATACGGCTATTATGATGCTAATCGCCGATCTCAGGGGATCCTTAAAAAGAAAACTCCCTCGCGGTCGCCGCTCATAACGAGCGGCGACCGCGAGGGAGCATTCACCAACTATGCGCGAAGCGCTTACTTCACGCTTGGACTGTCATCCGCCTTCAAATCACCCAGCGCGTATTGAATGCCGGCGCGATAATGCTCCAGCATCGGCGTCATGGCGTAGATGGCTTCCGCGTGGCCGTGAGCTTCGTAGAACATGCGGCCTTTCCCTTCGGCCCTGATATAGCTCAGCGCGAAGTCATGATCGGTACGCGGCTGCTGTTCCTTCGCCCTGTCCTCGGGACTCATCTTGTCGTAGTCGATGCTGGTCAGCACGTGAACGTTCGTGCGTGAGAACGAATCCTGCGCAAACGTATACGTTTCGTCGTGGATTTCGAATTCCTGCCCGTGGAACATGGCCGTCAGCGGACTCTTCGGATCGTCGATCTTCGTCGTGATCAGCTGCGGATAAACCCAGTGGAACTTGAAGTAGCCGCCAATGATCTTGTTGAATTCGGGCCACTGCAGTACAGGTCCGCGACCGCCGCCACCTGCGGCCAAACCGCCGCCTCCGGAAGCACCCCGGCCACCGCCGCCACGACCACCAGAGCCACCACGACCGCCTCCGCCACCAAAACCACCGCCGCCTGCCGGAGGCGGTGAAATCGCGGCAAAGCGCGCTACGAAATCGGCCTGACTGACCTTGCCGCTCTTATCCGTATCCAGCTTGTCGTACCAGGCGTCGGCCAGCGTGGCCAGTTCCTTGCGGGTCAGGGTCTGATCGCCGTCCGTGTCACCCTGCGTGATCAACAGTGCCGCCAGTGTAATTGGCGTACTGCTTCCGCCACCGCCGCCCGTCGCCGTGCAATCGCTGTGGTAGGAATCCGTGGCCGCGTGGATCCCCATAACGCCTTTGCCGCCCCGAATGAATTCAAGGAACGCAGCGCGTCGCGCAGCAGTCGCGGCTTTATCGTTTGGATCGTCCAAAAAACAGCCGGTCGTGCTGTCGAGCACGATCGCGTCGTACTGTTTCAGGTTGGCCGTGTTGATGTCCGCCGGGTTGTAGCTCACCACCGTCGTCCACAACTTGCCCTGATTGCCCAGCGCCTCTACGGTCTTCGCGGCCAGCGGAATGGAGGAATGAACAAAACCCGCCGCATTTCCGAATACGAGAATCTTCCGCGCCCGCGCCGGTTTTGCGCCGGGAGTAGTTGGTAATGCCGCCATCATCGCGGCAACGTCGGCAGGCCTTGCCGTATTAATCACCGGCGTGAGAGCTGAAGCGAGGTCGCTCCGTTTTACCGAACCCGCCTTCGCTGAATCCGCGCTTGCGTACCACGCGTCGAACGCAGCCTTCATTTCCGCGCGAGTGACGGACCCGTCCTGATCCTTATCCACTGCGGTGAATACCGCGCCGCCGATTCCGCCGCCACGTCCGCCGCCCCCACCACCGCGTCCACCCGATCCGCCGGGAGCCTGGGCCAGTACGATTCCGATTGTGCTTACAGCGAGCACCGCGGCGCAAACGCCGCTCAGCCATGCCGATCTCTTATTCAATGCCATTCTTTCTCCTTGACGCGCAGAGCACTCTTGCATCCCACCAACTGGTGTGCGCCATCAGTGTCGCGACCGTCCCAGAGATTATATATCGTTTTCAGGCTGAAAGTGCGCGGGTTGTCAGGGTTTCCTGTAACCCTTACTCCGCAGGTATCCCACAAGTTCCTCAGGATGATCCGTCTGGATGCCATCGGCACCCTGATCGATCGCCTCCTGCCACGCGGCCGCGTTGTCCGCTGCCCACAGACGATCCACGTAAACCAGCGCACCTGCCTGCTTCGCGATCGCAATTACGTCCGGCTTGAAATCGTTGGCATCGAACGCGAATACCCTGGGATGTAACTCGTCCACCAGTTTCTGCGCTGCTTCCGCGCTCCCCGCTTCCGGCATCAGTTTCAGGCGAGGCTCCAGATCCTGTACCGTCTTCCCGATCCTTGCCCCCACGTACATCACGACGTTGTTTGTCATGCTGTGTCCGGCAATATGTTCCACCAGATCGGCCGCCGTCACCTGTTTCACATCGACATAGACATTAATCTTGCCCCGTGCGTAATCCAGCGCTTCGTCGAATGTCGGGACTCTCGCTCCGCCCCCGGCATCGAGGGCGCGCACTTCATCGAACGTCGTCTTCGCGATCTCACCCTTGCCGTTCGTCGTTCGATCCACAGTCGCATCATGCATCAGCACCAGCTTGCCGTCCGCTGTGGTGCGCACGTCCACTTCGATGTAATCCGCGCCCACCCGCACCGCTTCCGCGAAAGCAGGCATCGTGTTCTCCGGATGGTGCAGATGTTCGCCCCGATGCGAAATCACGGCAACATACTTCGTCTGCGCCGGCAGCCACACTGCGGTCAACGTCAGCAATATCAGCGACAAAGCCGACCACTTCACAGGCTTCCTCCGCGCAGAATATACTCCCGAACATCCGGCGGCCAGCCGTTCACGCGCTGCTCCAGTTGCTCGCGATCTCGTGCATACAACGCCCGGTATGCTTCTTCGAATTCCGGAAGATTACCGGCGATACCGGACATGAATCGGCCCGTCGCCTCCACCGCCGTTCGATCACTGGAATCGAGCTTCCGAGCCGCATCCACTAACCGCCGCAGAGTGGCCGATGCGCCGTTCGGCTGTGTCTCCAGCCATTCCCAGTGGCGCGGTAAGAGCGAGATTTCGCGAGACGTGACGCCCAGTTTGGGCCGACCCGGCCCCGTTCGCTCTGGCTTCGGGAGAGCGCGCTCCAGCACTTCCTCCACGGAACCGCGGAGATCGAAATCAACCTGCCGCCCGGTCTGGTTTTCAAAAATGAGCAGGGTGCCCTCCGTCTGCCCTTCGGCCTGCCGCAGTTTGACGGCACGAAGCACCGTTTCGAGAGTTCCAGCAGCAATCTGGGTCCAGCCAACAAACGCGGAGTATGTCAGTAACGTATCCACCCTGCAATTGTACCCGGGTTAAAATTAAAAAGTCAATAAACTCCGGGTAAAATTAACGGTCGAACAGCGTGCATAGCGGTTTGCTACTTCAGATTGTCACTGACCTGCCGGAATGCGTCCCCTGCGTGGCAGGCAGCGCGCACTACTTCGGGGTCGAAGCCATGCCCGCTCCCGCGAGCGATCATCTCCATACTCTCCTCGTGGGGGAAGGCTTCTTTGTAGCACCGCTCTGAAACCAGTGCGTCGTAGCAATCAGCCACTGCCATAATGCGGGCGGAGAGTGGGATGTCGGTGCCTTCCAGACCATCGGGGTAGCCGGTGCCATCCCATCTTTCATGGTGCGAGCGAGCGATTTCAATTCCCATGCGCACAAAGGAATTCGCCGGATGTCTTTCAAGCACCAGTGCCAGAGTCTCCGCTCCCAGCGCGGCGTGCGTCTTCATTACTTCGTACTCCTGCGTTGTGAGTTTGCCCCGCTTGCTGAGAATGGAATCGGGGATGGCCACCTTTCCAATGTCATGCAGCGGGCTGGCATGGTAGATATTCTGCACAAACCGGGCCGTAATGATATGTGAGTATGCCGGACTTGGGCTCAACTCCATGGCCAGGATCCGACACAGCATCTGGACTCGTTCCAGATGCCTGCCGGTGGCGTGGTCGCGCGAGTCGGCTAACTTTGCCAGGGCGAAAATAGTCGCCATCTGCCCCTCTGCAATCTCCCGAACCTGCGCCTCCACAATCTGCTCCAGTTCGTGGTTTTGCGTCTCAACTTTGGCCTGAAGCTCGCGCATTCTGAGCTGTGTTTCGATGCGTGCCGTAATCTCCCGGAAGCCGAAAGGCTTAGTGACGTAATCGAAGCCACCGGATTCGAAAGCGGAGAGCTTGTCCTCCTCGCCATCGAGACCGCTGAGAAAAATGACTGGGATTGCAGCGAGCGATGCCTCCGATCGCAGTCTGCGACAGACCTCAAAACCATCCATCTCAGGCATCGAAATATCCAGCAGGATCAGGTCGGGCGGTGTCTGCGTAGCGGCGGCGAGTGCCTGCCTGCCGCGTGGAAACGAACGGACGCTGTAGCCCTGCTGGCCGAGCATCGTTTCCATCAGCCGCAAATTGACGGGCTGATCGTCCACCACCATAATGTCTTTCTTTCGATCACTGCTACTCATGTTCTCGGTATCCAGCGTCTTTCCGGGCGGGACATCTGGACGCGAATCGGTTGCCGCACGCCGCGCGTCCTGTTGAAATTCCAGATGCGCTCCACGATGGTCCGGCTGAGCACGGTGCCCTTGAGGACGATCATAAAGTTGCCATCTTCGGTGATGACGTCTGTTTCGGCAATCATCCCTATCCGCAGTTCCTCTATCGGAATGCATTTCGTCTCAAAGATGGCAACGTGGGGCCGGTAGCCGGCAAGTGCGTCCAGCACTTCCGGGGGATAGCCATGCGGCAGGGCCTTCAGGCGGCCAAGCGCCATGTCGAATGGCAGGTTCTGGAACATCCAACGGTCCAGATCCAGTGCAGCCTGCAGGAGACAACTGCCGGTTTCGACGACGCCCTTTGGAGGCGCGTCTCCACAAGGCATCTGTTGACGCCGGATGATTTCGGCCACATTCTCCAGACGGGGAATCTTAGCGAGCAGCTCCGCCCCGTTTTCAGGATGGGTGCTGAACATCTCTTCCTCCGTTTGTGAGGCGTTGCGGCTATAGGCGCGTTCGAAGGCTTCTTCCGGCAATGCAATGCAGCCGATCAGGCACAAAATTGCAGCCAACTCGTATTGCCATGCCTCATCCAGCGCCAGCTTACAGCACAAGTGAACCACGATGCTGCGAATAGCCTCCGAACGGGTGGCCAGTACCGGTCCGGTGAGATGAATCAGTTCGGAAAGGGCCCTAATGGCTCCGTTGAGCGTATTCTCCAGCAACTGATGCTCGGCGTTACGTGCGCGTTGCAGGCCCAGATGCGTTTCCACGCGGGTGCGAACTTCTTCACACTGAAAGGGCTTCGTAATATAGTCGACACCGCCGCATTTGAAGGCGCGGACTTTGTCGGCCGTATCGCTCAGCGCACTCAGGAAGATGACAGGGACCGAGTGCAGTTTCGCGTCGGCCTTCAGGCGCGCGCACACTTCGAAGCCGTCCATCTCGGGCATACTTATATCCAACAAAATCAGATCGGGAACGGCCTGCGCGGCTGAGGCAAGCGCCAGACGCCCCCGCGGGAATGAGCGCACCGCAAAGCCCTCGCGCGTGAGCATCTCCTCCATCAATTTCAGATTTGCGGGCTGGTCGTCGATGACCATGACGTTGCCGGCGTGGTGCCTCGGGAGTCCGCCGAACTCAATCTCACCGCCGCCCTCGGCTTGCAGGTTCCCCATCATGCCGGGACCTCTTCCAGCAGTTTGGTCAGCGCATCGTAATCATACTCATCGGCGAGCTGTTTCAGGGAACGGGCGACGGCCGTGTCCTGTTGCGCCACTTCTTCAATCAGGAAATCCAGATAGTCTTTCTCGCCATTCGCGACAGCTTTTCGCAGTTCGCCAGCAAGCCTGGGCGAAAGCGCGTGAAGGGCCTCCGGGGCGCACCTGGCTTCGCCCAACGGCGAAGCCTCCTCCGCCAGAATATAACTGAGGCCCAGATGGAGCGCGGTCTTGCTGAAAAGTTCCTCTTCCGCGCACGGCTTCGATAAGAAATCAGTTACGCCGCTTTCCATGGCCGCAAGCCGATTTTCATCCATTGCGCTGGCGGTCAGCGCGAAAATCACGGTTTCCTTGCCACCGGGAAGCGCGCGGATCGCGCGTGTGGCGTGTATGCCGTCCAAAACCGGCATACGCATATCCATCAGGATCAGATGGGGCTTCCAATTGGCCCACATTCGGATTGCGGCACTGCCATTCACCGCTTCCTGAACGCTGAAACCGACAATCTTGAGCAGTTCCGAAAGCCATCCGCGATTGTTGGCGTCGTCGTCGACCACCAGCACCCGAAGCGTTTCCCTGCCTGGCACTATTCCGATGACGCGGCGCTCCCGGCGTTTCTCCGGCAGTGCGACGGGTTCGTTACAGTGCACGGGAATAGCAAAGTGAAAAGTGGAGCCTCGGCCTGCATCGCTGCTGAGGCCGATTTCGCCACCCATCAGACGAACCAGTTCGCGGCAAATGGCCAAACCCAGACCTGTGCCTCCTGGCCGCTCGCGACCGCTCTCGCTTTGAGCGAAGGGACGGAACAGTTTCTTTTGTTCTTCCGCCGCAATGCCCGCACCGGAATCCTCCACCGCGATGAAAAGGCGACTATCGTCGAAGCCCGCGCGCGAAATAGAAGCCCGCAACGAAATGGAGCCGACGTCGGTAAATTTCACCGCATTACCCAGGAGATTTATCAGAACCTGGCGGATCTTGCCTTTATCGGCCTCGAGGGAGCGCTCGCAAGAGGCATCCACCACGGCATTGAATTCCAGACCTTTTGCTTCAGCACGCAGGCGGAACATCGATTCCAGGTCCGCCAGCATGTCAAAGAGATCGAAGGTGACGGGATTGAGCGTCACGACACCGGACTCGATTCTGGCCATGTCGAGAATGTCGTTGATGATAGCCAGCAGGTGCTCACCGCTTTGCCCGATAATCCCGAGGCTTGTCCTGGCTTCGGCGCTGAGGCTGGGATCGCGCTGCATGAGCTGCGCGTAACCGAGAATGGCGTTCATCGGCGTCCGGATTTCGTGAGACATCGTGGAGAGGAACGTGCTCTTGGCCCGGTTGGCGGCTTCGGCATTGACCTTGGCCTGCAATAACTGCGCATTGGTCTCATGCAGTTGCTGATTGGCCGATTGCAGCTGCTGGGAGTTATGGAAAATCTCCGCCGCCATCATTTCCATGCGGGCGTGAAGCTCTTCCGTTTCGTTCACCGGGTGCGACTCCCGTTTAACGAAGTCGGTTACGTCTTCGACGCGGTGTATCAGAAACTCGATCTGCTGATCTGTACCAAACACCGGTGAGTTGATCGGACTCCAGTACCGTTCCTCAAAAGTGCCGTCAGGCCGCCGGATGTCGTACTTGTTGATTGCAATTGTGTCGGTACAGGATGTCCGCAGCACTCTTTCGAACGAGGCGCGCAAATGAAAAGCGCCGGTAGAGTTTGGATCATCGGAGTTGTCGGGGAATACGTCGAAAAACTCCCGGTCGATGAGCCCATCCCGCATTGTCATCGTTGCCTGCAGGAAGGCGTCGCTGACTGCGACGATTCTCAGATCCGGGGTCAGGACCAGGAAGAGACCGGGCAAAGACTCGAAGAGACCCTGCAGAACGGCACGGCTGCGGCGCAACTCCGCTTCAACTGCGCGGCGCTCGGAGACATCGCGGATGGCACTCGAAATCAGTACGCCTTCCTCCGTTACAAGCGGGCCGAGACTGATCTCGGCGGGGAATTCGCCGCCATCCTTCCGCAACCCCCAGAGCTCTGTATTTCTCCCCATAGGCCGACGGGGGTGAGCATCGCAGTAGTGTGTGCGCTGCGTGAGGTGGGAGTTTCGGAAGCGTTCCGGCACAAGCATCTCAATCGCCCGGCCCAGCATTTCCTTCCGCCGATATCCGAAGAGTTGCTCGGCCTGTTTATTGACCAGGACGATCTCCCCATCCCGATTCGTGACCACGATCGCGTCCGGCGCGGCCTCCAGGAGGCCGCTAAACTTGGCTTCGGCCACCAGCTTACGCTGTGTAAGCCGCAGGAACTCCTCAACCTCCCGGCGCTCCGTGATGTCCCAGGTTACTCCAGTGAATCGGAGGGGCCGGTGGGCTGCGTCGTAGTACACCTGGCCGCGCGTGGCCAGAAGGCATACGGTGCCGTCCGGCCGCAGTCCGCGGAATTCGCAGTCGTAGTCGGCTCCGTGTTCGAGCGAGGCATCCACCGCCCGGTGGACTTGTTCTCGGTCGTCCGGGTGTACCAGGGCAACGAAGCCTTCAATTGCTTTGGGGAACTGGCCGACCGGCAGGCCAAACTGAATACAGCAGTTTTCATCTGCTTCAATGACGTTGGATGTAATTTCCCAGTTCCAAAACGCTACGCCCGAGGAGCGCAGAGTAACTCGCAACCGTTCCTCAGCTACAGCGATCGCCTCCGTTGTCTTGCTAAGCTTTCGAAACGCTCTTAGGGGCGCGGCCTGCATCATGCCGCCAAGTGTTGCAATGCCAACTCCAACCACCGTGTATGAAGCCAGTCCTAAATATTGATCGGCTCCCCAGACGGCGAATGCAGCACGAGGCGGAAGGAAGAAATAGCCCGCTAACAGATCTCCGGCGAAGACCGCTGCCAGCGCCGGGCCAGTACCTCCATACCATGCGCTTACCAGAATCGCCAAGTAAAACGGGGCAAACAGTACGGTGCCGTGCAATATCGGATTGAGCTGCGACCGCAACCATGCCGCGAGCGCGACACTGGCCAGCGCGTAACCGTAACGGGCCAGGATAGACACAGGTCGGCGAGAGGGGATCGTCGGCAATTGCTCAGTGTTAGCCATATTCAGGAATGACGCGCTCACACATCGTCGACGGATGATGCGGGACTTGGCGCGACCCTCTCGGAGGCGCGCGAAGGTGTCAGCGGATGCCGCTCACTCCAGTGTCGTGAAACATGGATCCGGCCATGGCCAATCAATAAGAGGAAGCCCGGATGGTCGGAAGTCCCAACCGGACGAATGTCAGCGTTACCCACTTGCGGGGAACTCGTTGCAGAACGGGTCATGCCGCCACACTCTCTGTGCTCAGGAATTGCGGAATCGCGAGAGGCACCAGTCGGCTGGTGGACGCAGGTCCGATTTTGTCCTGCGAATTTCGCTGACTGGAACGAACATTTCTCAATCCCATCAGAGCCAGGCTCAGGCGATCCTGGGCACCCACTTTGGGGAAGAGCCTCGAAAGATAAACCTTGACCGTGCCTTCGGAAATTCCCATCAAGTTCGCGATATCTTTATTTTTCCGGCCTTGGGCCACGAAGCCGATCAATTGGCGCTCGCGTACTGTCAGTTGGACTCGCTTCAGGGTCAGCAGACCGTTCGCCACTGTCGTATCCATCCATACTTCTCCGGAGCTTACAGCGAGGAGGCACTGAACGTGGGCTTCTATGGGGAGGTGTTTTCGCAACATGCCGCGCACTCCAATGCCTAGTGTCTGGGAGAGGAATTCCAGAGATGGTTCCTCCACCCAGAGAATGATCTGCGCGCCACCGGAAACCTGCACAAGTTCCTGCAGGAAATCAAGCGTTATAGCTGGTGTTGTTTCTAACAGCAGGATGTTCGGCAAGGATTGCTTCGCCTGCTTATAAAGTGAGTCGGGAGTTGTGCAGCATTCCAGTAAATGAAAATTATCTATTCCATCGAGGACACAGCCAAGGCCTGCGCCGAGTATCGGCTGGGTGCAGTAAGCCAAAACGTTCGTCATTATCTTCGCTCCGTATTTTGATTTCCCGGTTGCGCCTCGGCCGTTGCGGTCTGTCGCGCCCGTTGTATGTAATCAGAATTGCAGTATTTGCAGAGAGTTCCAATTGACGCCGCTCCTATAAACCTATCGGAGTGGAAGCCTGGTTCTTGTCAGTGAATGTCCTACACGCCCCGTTCGCGGTTCAAATTGGCGAAATGGATGCGAACATTATGTGAAATAATTGGCAAAAGGCATTTGCCGGGGTGAGGGCGCCGCCAATATGACGAGAATTTTGGTGATTGACGATCATCCTTTAATCCGCCGCGGGGCGGTGGACGTATTGTCGGAAGGTTTTCCGGGCAGCGAGATCGGGGAAGCGTCGAGTCCGGCTGAAGCGATGGTTTCTTTGTGGGCAGGAACGTGGAATCTGGTGGTACTGGATATTTCTTTACCGGGGAGAAGTGGTATCGATCTCTTGAGGGAGATCAAGTCCGCACGCCCGGGGATACCCGTTCTCATGTTCAGTGCGCACCCGGAAGCGCAGTTTTCCACGCGCACCCTGCGTGCCGGTGCGTCCGGATATCTAACTAAAAATAGTCCGCCGACCATGCTTGTTCAGGCCGCGCAGCAGATCATGAAAGGCGGAAAATTCATTTCCCCGGCCGCGGCCGAGATGCTGGTCTCCGAGTTACAGCTCGATTCGTCGAAGCCGCTGCATGAACAGCTTTCGGATCGTGAATATGACGTCATGCTGAGGATTGCCGGCGGCAGCAGCGTTGGGCAGATTGCCGAAGTCATGAATCTGAGCGTGAAAACAGTAAGCACTTATCGCACACGCATATTGGCCAAGATGGGCCTGAAAAACAATGCGGAGATGACGCATTACGCGCTTCGAAACAAATTGATCGAGTAATCGCAATTGCCGGAACAACGCATAGTCATGGAACCAGCCCGTCAGGACCCGCAGCGTCTTCTCGACCTTATGGCTCTGATGAGGGACGAGCGGGAGATAGAGAAAACGCGGACGGCAAGAAGGCTTCACGATGAAGTGGGGCAGGCGCTGGCGGCATTCAGAATGCAATGCTACGCGCTGGATATCCGTCTCCGCGCTGTGAATCCGGAAGCTGCCGATGACCTGCAGAGCGCTCTTTGCATCCTCGACGAGGCCATTTCGACAGTCAGGGAGGTTTCAGAGGAGCTCAGGCCGGGAAGCCTTCGCATGGGCGTTGATGCCGCCATTGAGTTGTATGCCGAACAATTTCAGTCGCAGTCGGATATTGCGTGTGTTGCGGATATCGAAAACGGTTCATGGCTAATGGATGAACACCGCGCGATTGAGTTGTTTCGAATATTTGAGGAAGCGCTGGCGAATGCCAGGCAGCACGCCGGAGTCACTATGGTTGAGGTGAATCTGCGAAAAGACGGCGACGACGCGCTGCTTGAGATTCGTGGCGACGGAGGCGCGCCTGAGGTTGCCGAATCGAATGTCCGGGAACTACGAATGCTCACGATGAACGAACGCGCGATCCGGGCGGGAGGCGTGTTTACCATCGCCGGATCCGGGACAATAGAAGTCCGTATGCCCCTCAACAAGTAGCAGCATCCGTCGAATTGTCGCGCGTCAGTTTATCGATCGCGTCTGCCAGTTCTTTGGGTCCAAAAGGCTTCGAAAGCACGGGATAGGGAGTTCGGAGACTCTGCCTGGGCGACTTTGATCCAGACATCAAAATGCACTTCAATCCGGGGTACAACCGCTGCGCTTCCCGGATGAGCGTTGCGCCGCTGCTTTCTTCGCCGAGATTGAGGTCGCTAATCATCAATACGATCTCCCCGGCGGTATTTTCCGCGGAGGACGCGCCCCTGGAAGCCATGTTCCCGGACGTCAGTATCGCGAGAGCATCGGTGCTTGTCGCGGCCTCGACAACCGAGTAACCGATGGCGCGAAGTGTGTGGTCAACGACAGCGCGCACGGCCTCGGAATCATCCACGACAAGTGCAGTCTTCATTCACTCTCATTATCTTTCATCCCCGATTCCATGGATATTCAGTAAATGTATTGAAAATTACAGCAGAAGGAATCGCGATAAAGCTCGCGGGAAGCAGGGCTTCACGATCGTCTTTCGTCTAAAACCTGCCGCACTTTACGCGCAAGAGAAGCCGAACTGAACGGTTTTGCCAGGAACGCGGCGCTGGCCGCAAGAACGCCGTGGCGGACCACCACGTCGTCGGTATATCCGCTCAGAAACAACACCTTCAGCCCGGCAAAACGCGCCTGCAGCGTCTCCGCTAACTGTCTGCCGCTAATCTCCGGCATCACAACATCAGTCACCAGAATGTCCGTCGCTCCGCCCTTATCAGTCATCAGCTGGATGGCGGCTTCAGCTCCTGATGCCGTCAGTACGGTGTAGCCGAATTGCCGCAATGCCAATGCGACGAATTCACGAACGCTGTCCTCATCTTCTACCAGCAGGACGGTTTCCGTTCCGCTGTACGATGGCTCCGGGCCACTCGATAACGCGCCTTCCCCGGAGTCCAGCACCGCTGGAAGAAAGATTCGAAAAGTCGTTCCCTTGCCGGGTTCGCTGTAGACTACGATGCTGCCTGCGCTCTGCCGGACAATGCCATCGACGACGGCTAAACCCAGGCCCGTTCCCTTGCCGACAGCTTTCGTGGTAAAGAACGGCTCAAAAATGCGCGATTTCACCTCCGGCGTCATACCGCATCCTGTGTCACTGACCGCCAACATTACATAGGCGCCGGGCGCGACATCCGGATGGAGCTTTGTGTACAGGTCATCAATATCTATGTCGGCGGTTTCGATAGTGAGTCTGCCGCCCTGCGGCATTGCATCTCTGGCATTCACCGCCAGATTCATGATGACCTGCTCAATCTGGCCGGGATCGAACCTTACGGACCTGACGCCTGGACTGAGGACCGTTGTGAACTGCACGTCCTCGCCGATCAGGCGACGTAACATCTCCCCCGTATGAGTGACGACCGCGTTGATGTCAAGCACCTTAAGTTCAAGCACCTGCCGACGGCTAAAGGCAAGCAACTGGCGGGTTAGTGCCGCTGCACGCTCACCCGCGAGGCGTATCTGGTCGACCATCCTCGCTTTCGGCTCATTGGCGGGCAACTGCATCAGCAACATATCGCTGTATCCCTTGATCACCGTGAGCAGGTTATTGAAATCGTGAGCCACGCCACCCGCCAGCTGACCGAACGCCTCCATCTTTTGAGACTGCCGAAGCTGGGCCTCTAGTCTTTTTCGTTCGGAAATGTCGCGCACAATGCCGACGAAATAGCGTGCATTGTCGAGCTGAAACTCCGTCACGGCCAGGTCGACTGGAAATACGGAGCCGTCCTTCCGCAGGCCCTGAACCTCTCTGCCGATGCCGATCACCTTGGCGTCTCCAGTGCGCAGGTAGTTGGAAAGATAGCCGTCGTGTTCCGACCGATACGGCTCCGGCATCAGCGTCCTGACGTTCTGCCCGATGATCTCGGCCCCATTGCAGCCAAAAAGCATTTCGCCCGCCCGGTTAATCATCGATATAGTGCCACGATCATTGATGCCGATGATGCCATCAAGCGTATTATCCAGAACTGATCGAAGTAGTTCATCGTTCTGACGCTTGGCTGTAAAATCGCGGGTGATCTTGGCGAAGCCCTGTACTTTGCCACTTGCATCCCGTAATGCAGCAAGAGTGCCTGTTACCCAGAACCGCGAACCGTTTTTCCGGATGCGCCATCCTTCGATATCTACCTTGCCTACCGTTGCCGCCCGCTCGAGCTCGCGTTCGGGCTCGCCGCTGGCAATGCTCTCGGCGGTAAACAGGCAGGAATAGTGGCGGCCAAGAATCTCATCGGCAGCGTAACCGTCGATGCGTTCCGCGCCCTGGCTCCAGGTCAGTATTCTGCCTTCGGGGTCGAGCATTAGAATCGCGTAATCGCTGACGCCGTCAACCAGGAGGCGGAATCGTTCCTCGGATTCGCGCAGCGCATCCTCAATTCTCTTGCGCTTACTAATATCCCGGGTGACCAGCACGAAACCCAGCAGACGGGAAGCGCTGTTGAAAAGCGGAGCGATAGTGGCTATTGCATAGAAGCGCGAACCATCCTTTCGGACGCGCGTGCCTTCTTCTTCGAAATAGCCCTGGGTCGACGCTATTTGTAACTGACGCCCGGGGTTGCCATTCAGAATGTCTTCAGGTGTAAAGAATTGCGAGAAGTGCTGGCCGATCACTTCCTCGGCCTTGTACCCTTTGGTGCGCTCGGCGCCCGGATTCCAGCTGGCCACGTTGCCGACGGGATCCAGCATAAAGATGGCATGGCTGTGTACACCTTGCAGGATCAGGCGGTTCTGGTCCTCTGCTGCCCTGAGCCTCTCGTTGGTGCGCGCCAGTTCCGTAGTTCTTTCGCTCACCCGTACATCAAGAAGATCGTGTGCTTCCCGAAGCAGGTTCAGCGCGTTCTCACGTTCGGTGATGTCACAGTTCGCCTCGATCACGTAGGCGGGGCTGGCGTCGCGGACAAGCAACATGCGCGAGGCCACAATGATTGCGCGCCCATCTTTACCGGTATGGCGCAATTCACCTTCCCATACCCCATCACGCTCCAGGGTCCGAACAACTGATTCGACACCGCCTGGAACACTGGTATTCAGGAGGTAATGGCTCACCTGGCCCCTGGCTTCTTCGGCGGAGAAACCATACAACCGCTCAGCTCCCCGATTCCAGAAAGTGATTAAACCGTTCCATTCCCAGGCCAATACCGGGTCATAGATCTGGTCCATGAGGGCAGCCTGGCGCCGGGATGCCTCGGCATCTTGTTTTGCCTGATGCCGGGCTGCGTGCATGGACCCCGCGAGTGCTGAGATCCCGAAAGCGGTGAGGAGGTAGAGGACGAGTCCTGCCAGTTGACCAGGGGCCGTTAGGAGAGCGTGCCCGGGCAGCAGAAACAGAACCGAAGCAATGGCACCAAGGACGACGGCAGTCAGGGCCGGACGGAAGCCTCCGTAGTAGGCAGTGACGATCACCGCGAGGAAAACAGTGGCAAAGGGATATTGGGAGCCGAGCGCCGGGTCAAGCAGACGCCTGATCAAAACCGCGAGAACTACAGAGAGAAATGCGCAGCCGTAACGGCAAACTGGAGAATCTTCGGACTTGGATATCCTCCACATTTATTAGCCAAAAGGCAATCGCTACTTCCTTAAAGACAAACTTAATCGGACACGTCTAGTGTATATCGCAGGAACTTTCTTAAGTAAACGTTATCTGTTAGATGACTTCGAATGCAGTACTGGTACGCGCTGTTATTCAGTCTGAAATGGTAATGACTATCACACAAGCAGACGTTAGCAGGGATTATGATGCTTTGAGAGGTCCACTCATGAGAATCTTCGGTTCATTCAGTTTGGTTTTGGCGCTGGCCGTGTGTGCGCAGGCGCAATCTCTTAAGGTGGGTGTGCAGTTGCCGCTTACCGGTGAGCGGTCCGATGTCGGCGCATTGATGAAAAATGCGTTACAAATGGCAGCCGACAAGGTGAATGCGTCGTCCAAGGGGCCGAAATGGGAGCTGGTCTTTTCGGATGACGAAAGCACAACCGACGGCGCGACGAAGGCTCTCGACAAACTGGTAAAAGATCGGCAGGTGATTGCGATCGTGGGAGAGATTAACAGTCCCCTGGTCATGGCGAGCGCTCCGGTAGTAGACAAAGAGGGTGTTCCCTATATAACCGGCGGATCGAGTCCGCGCACGACGGCGGCCTCGCCATGGATTTTCCGCGCCGGCGCAAGCGATACGCTGCTGACCGGGTTTATCGCGCAGTACATAGTCGATGAATTGAAGATAAAAAGCATTGCGATTTTGCACGATAAAACCGGTATTCATAACCAGCGCGCGGGCATGCTGGTGGACGCGTTGAAGTCGAAGTACAGTCTGGATCCGGCAGTGAACGAGACATGGAGTCCGGGCGATAAGGATTTCTCTGCGCAGCTGGCGAAGGTCAAAGCGAGCGGCGCGCAAACAATTGTGGCGATGGGTGAGACGCCAGAGGGTGGGGCCTTCTTTAAGAGCGTGAAAGCGTCGGGTCTGAAGGTACAGGTGGTCGCGCACCGGGATTTCGGCGTGAAGCCGGTTTTCGATGAGGCCGGCGCGGCGGTGGATGGTGCGCTGATTGTGACCGAGTTCGCGCCTGCGCTGATGCCCCGCGCAACGCAAGACTGGGTAGCCGCGTACACAAAACAATTCGGCTCGGCCCCGAACGTGATTGCCGCCCAGTATTACGATTCACTGTTGCTTCTGGCCGAGGCGGCAAAGTCAGGCATGAACCGTGCCGGTGTGAAAGCCGGGCTGGAAAAGATCAGAACTTTTCCCGGTGTGATGGCGGATTATACGTTCGATGCCGGACGCAACGGCGTTCACCGGTTCTTCGTGGCAAGGGTGGCGGGTGGAAAACTGACGCTCGTGAAAACGCTCGCGGAGTAGCGACGGCGCGACGCCTGCCTATGACTTGCGGCCGCTGTTCATAAGAATCTTCATGGCGAAGGGCACTTCATCGGGGTGCACCGTGCACCACACGACGATTCGTTCGAATTTCTCTAAGTCGTCGGCGATAGAGGAAATCTCGATTAGTTCTTCTTCGACGATGGCTGGATCTCTCATAGTGGCTTCCCCGTATCTATTCGCCTTCAGGCTATCACCTAAGGGATCGGGTTGATCTTCACAACGCGTTTTTCGCTCACGGTGCGGAAACGCCCGTCGGGCCGCTGCTCTTCGTATGTCGCTCTCAGCGCAAAGCAAGCCATGTCCGGAGCCATCCACAACGTCATCCTGCCGTGTTCCATCCACCGCCGCTGAATGGCAACTGTCGCATGGTTGAGTATCGTCGCCTGGCCGACTGCCGCGCCTTCAATGCAGCCGCCATCGGCCGCCTTCGCCCAGCCGTAATGATCGAAAAAGAGGCACCCCGCGCTACAGCCCGTGACAAGTGAGATGCCCGAAGCTCGGGCGCGCCTTAGCTTTTCGAGCGTACCCGCATCGATGGTCAGGGAGGTAATGAACCGCGACCACACCGGCGTGGCCACGTCGAGAGTCCGGCCAAGCGCCGTCATGAAGGCATTGCCTGGTATGTACCTCGACAAAAGAATCTCGTTTCCATTGCGTTCGTACGATCTGCTGTTCATCTCAACGGAATAGGAACCGTCCTCGGCATACCTTACGAATTCGGAGTCGGCCGTCCAGAGGGTTCCCGCCGGGGGCGCATCCAGTCCGGTCATCTGCGGGAACGCTCGGGTTACGACGAGCAAGAACAGGCAGGCAATCAGAGCGGTACCCGCCAGCAGACCTTTTCGTTCGCCCGGTGCGAACGTGCCAGCCCACCGACGCCACCAGGGGATTTTCCCAAACTCGCCATCAAATGCAATGAGGACTCTCGTGTGAAAATTCCTCGCAGGCGGGGGTGCCATCCATTCGGCGATTACAGATTTTAGTTCAGGATTCCGCATTTCGTCGTTCATGATTTCCCCTTGTTGCAAGGCCCCGCATTGGCCTGCAGCCGAGCCAAAGCCAACTTCAGTTGTTCCCGCGCACGATAGAGTCGGGCCTTCACCGCGTTAGCCTCCAGACCCAGGATCCCGGCGACCTCGGCCAGGCTGAGCCCTTCAAACTCGAACAGATATAGTGCCTCCCGCTGTGCCGCGGGCAACGCATCCACAGCCCGGCGGACGGCGCCGGCCCTCTCCAGACGCAGCAGTTCCTCATCAAAACCCGCTGCGCTCCCGGCTTGCTGCAACTCGGTCGAACCTGCCTCACGGCTCGTGTTTCGACATCGACTGAAAAACTGCCGTCGCACAATCGCTATCAGCCAGGTCCTCAGTTGCGCGCGACCGGGGTCGATGGAAGCCGGCTTGCGAATCAGTGCCAGGAAACACTCCTGGGTGACATCTTCCGCATCCGCCACCGAGCCGGTCAGCAGCCAGGCATAGCTGTAGACAGCTTTCCAGTGGCGATAGTAAATCGTTTCAAATGCTTTGCGGTCGCCGCGCGCCGCATTCGAGATGAGTTCCGCGTCCG
>CAIKAS010000015.1 GCA_903825445.1 uncultured Acidobacteriia bacterium | reverse complement strand
CAGGACCATCTTCTCATTTCCTCGATCCACCGATCATTCAAACTCAAGAATGAGACCTTTGAGGTGGCGCTTGTGTACATGAGACCGGGCGCAATTCCTGCCCATCGCCTGGTGCTATGTGCCGACGGTCGCGAAGTCATCACTTATGCACTCGAGAGACTAATTCCGGATGTGAAGCATCGATCGATTCCAAGCGACGATGGTCGGGCAGCTGAAGTGTGGGTCGTCGTCTCGGGAGACTACCTCAACCGAACGGTAAGCCAGGAACGCACAGGGTTCATGTTTGCTGACAGCGAGTCCGAAAACGTAGACGCGCTCGATCTCACGCAGAAGGAACTAAATGACAGCATCTCCGCTATCTGTGAATCAGAGTTCGCCGCTTTTCTTCAGACCGTCGAAAGAGAAAAGCTTCGGCGGATCGAAGACTTCGCAATGAACAGGGAGCCGGAGTACCGGGTCCTGTTAAAGCACGCGCCAGCAGGCATCCGAAGAATTCCTGCCAATATTCCAGATAGCAAACTCGATACCGAACTACATAAGCTGCTTCAAGGCGTTGAACTGGAATTGAAGGAGGAGGGAAAGGAGTTCCTCAACGACGACGTTGCCTCTGCAATTTCGGATCCTCTGTACCAAGAGAGGTACGAGAAATATATCGAGAAGCTGCTCGATTACAGGCAGTCAGAACTCGCGAAATACGTCATCCATCGGCGGACGATCATCGAGCTGCTGAGCAAGTCACTGACGATGAATGCAGAGGGCAGATTCTCGCTTGAGGAACAGGTACACAAAATTCTCTATCCATTGCGAACCACGTCCGACGAGCTTGAGTTCGGTCAGCAGAATCTATGGCTCATTGACGAGAAGCTTACCTATCACTACTACCTCGCTTCCGACACCGAATTTTCGAAGCTAAAGGCAGTGGATTCCGAATCGCGAAATCGTCCTGATGTCTTGATATTCGATCGTCCAGCGGCTTTCGTTGAAGGCGAATTCCCATTTCAATCCGTAGTCATTATCGAATTGAAGCGCCCCCGGAGAACCAACTATGGAGGCGAAGACAACGATCCATGCGCGCAGGTGTATGCCTACATTGAAGATATTCTAGCTGGCAAAGTGATTGGCGAAGACCTTCAACACGTCCAGGTCAGTGACAAGGTTCGCTTCTACTGCTACGTGCTTGCAGATATGACGCCACAGCTAAAGAAACTGGCAAAGCGCAATGAGTTTTTCGAGACTCCGGATGGGCTCGGCTATTTCAAATTCAGTCAAAACTACAATGCGTATGTTGAAATTATCAGCTATCGCAAGATGCTTGAGGATGCTAAGCGTAGGAATCGCGTTCTCTTCGAAAAGCTGGCGCTTCCCGGTTACGCACTAGAGTAGTCGTTTACCAACGCGATATCGCACACCACGCTGCAGCGCTCAAGAAAGCACGACGCGAATCCTGCATTGAGAAACACCGAGCCGAAGCGGCGAATCGCAGGGTATGGCGCGGAGAAATGTGCGAGAGCAACAATTACGTTGCCGGAATTCGCCCGCGACCCGCGGCACTCGGAGCGACGATTCAATGCTGGCTATCTTCAGCATCGTCACGCTCGGACTGACTGAGCGATAGCGCGAATTGCATCGCTGCCGCGAGAACAGCCAAGTTACCATGTCTGGCGCCAACAGGACTCAGACGCGTTAACACCGAATCTCGATTCAGCTCACCCAATCGTCCAACATCGATACCCCCAAAGAACTAGGGATGCAGGCACGATTGGTAGCACAACAATCTAGGCCAACGGAGCTAAGCGAATGGCGCTCTTCAAGATCATAAGGCGGGACGCGCCCGCGCCAGACGTGGGCCGTGCGTGCGCATTCTTGTTGGAGGATCGGTGGGACGACTGGGGAAAGTACCGGACGCAATTCCGACTCATCGTATTTGACGAGGATGGCAATCGGCTCGAGCCTGGGGACGTCAAAATTGGCGAAGTAGATCTTCGTCCAGCCGGCGAGATAGCACCAGGCTTTCGTTCTCCCACGCTGGCGGGCAGCTTCGATCAACTCGACGAGAGACATTTCTCTCTTGGGCAAGGCGAAACTTATTATGAAACTCTAAACCAATGCTCGCCCAGGCTTAGAGACAGTGTACTTCGAGGTCTCAACGACTGTGCGTTGGATATCAATCGCTTTGAATCCCGGCAGGGCGAGGACGTGATGCGAGAATCCCTGCTTCGGGATGTCGCAGCGGAAAACGTGCGAACCCGACTTCACCGACTCGCGCTAGGCGATGCGACGCTGACGAAATTCCTGTTTTCCTTCGATATGCCATCGTGGGATTCGGCCCGGCCGCCAGTGGAACTTACATTCAGGATCCGGCCTCATTCGAATCCGCCGACCAACGTCCACGTACTTATCGGTCGAAATGGAGTCGGGAAGTCCCAGTGCATGCGAAGTCTTGCGCGCGCAATTCTGCACTTGGACTCACCGGACGAACCAAATGGAGTGCTACGACAGCTGAAGGAGAAATCCTCAGCCAGCCCCTGGGCAAGCGAAGATCCGGACTGGAGATTTGCGGGGATGGTGTTTGTCTCATTCAGCGCTTTCGACGAATTTGACATACCTAAAGCGGATACGCAGGGTGTCAAAATGACCATAGTCGGACTGGGAATGAGTTCCGAAGGCGAAGAGCCTGAGAGGCAATCGACTAAGTCCCGGGATGATTTAAACGACGACTTCTTGCAGAGCTTCAAATCATGCCGCCAAGGATTGCGCGCCGACCGCTTGCGGTCGGCCCTTCTAACGCTAAGCAATGATCCCCTCTTCGAGGAGGCCGACGTCGTCAGTCTTCTGGAAAGTTCCTCCGTAAATTGGGAAGAAGAGGCTCGAGCACTTTACGGCAGGCTTAGTTCGGGACATGCCGTTGTCCTATTGACGATAACCCGGCTCGTGGAATTCGTGGATGAGCGAACGTTAGTTTTGCTTGATGAGCCAGAGGGTCACCTTCATCCGCCCCTGCTTTCCGCCTTCATTCGTAGTCTCGCTGACTTGCTCATTCGGAGAAACGGCGTGGCCATTATTGCAACGCACTCTCCCGTTGTATTGCAGGAGGTGCCGAGATCATGTGTGTGGAAGCTGAGGAGGAACGGCGTAATCGTGAATGCGGAGCGCCCGGACATCGAGACATTCGGCGAAAATGTTGGAATCCTGACGCGAGAGATCTTCGGTCTTGAGGTAATGAATTCCGGATTCCACAAACTCCTCAAAGATGCGGCTGAACTAGAGAACTTGACGTACGAAGAAATACTCGCCCGCTTTGATGGGCAGCTTGGCGCAGAAGCGAGGGCGATCGTACGAGCACTTGTAAGCAATCGCGATGCTGGCGGCGGAGTTAGATTGTGAAGTCGATTCGAAAGCCCAACCGGGCCGCTCGCGCTGTATTCGAAGAGTGTGTGAGCGCCTTGAGCATCGCGGGCGTTAGAGACCGGCTCAAACCATTAGCAACGGCCGTGGAAAGCGCGGAGGCCACATACCTCGCCATGGCGGCAACCACGACGCTGTATGGGATATCCGGCGGGGCGACCTTTAAAGGTGATCGCACGGCTGACATGGTCAGCCTCTATAAGAATGTCCTTAGCAGAAAAACCTCCAAGGTTCGCCACATATACGATGAGATCAAAGCGAGTGCCAAGGGTGGTATCTGCCCACTATGTGAGCATAACGTCGTCAAGACATTAGACCATTACCTTGAGAAGCAGAAGTTCCCGATTTACGCGGTTGCGCCGATTAATCTCGTCCCAGCCTGCACCGACTGCAACAAAGTTCGATCGCAAAGGGAGCCGCTGTCTGCGTCCGATCAGACATTGCACCCATATTTCGATTCTACGAGCGACTATTCGTGGCTCCACGCTGAAGTGCTTCCGATTGATCCAGTCGCGATTCAATTCACTGCTCTTCGGCCGCCGGGGTGGGACATTCTTAAGCAGGATCGCCTGCAATCCCATTTTCGCGTGCTTGGTCTCGCTGAGCTGTACACGGTTCTGGCGGCTGGGGAGCTTGCCCAGATCCGAGCGGCGCTGATCAATCTATCGAATGTAGCGGGACGGAGCGGACTTGAGGCGCATCTCGCCGAACAGGCCAAGAGCCGTCAGACCGTAAGCTTGAACTCGTGGCAGACAGCGCTGTATGTGGCGCTCAGCGAATCCGTGTGGTTTTGCGGTGGCGGCTACACCCAGATCGCCGCGCCGTAACGCCCGAGTAGTGGGAAGCAGATATATTTCATGCTGCCACCCCGCTGCGATGCGCGCCTTAGGCGAAGCCGCCATTGAGTTCACCGACGTTTCAACCTCTTGCGCGCAATGGGTTGTGTCCTATTCCGAGCAGACGTCCTTTTCGCTGACGGGTTGACGTCCCGGAGCTGCCATAACTGGCGATCTTGGTGTTGCGACGCAGCAAGGACGCATTTCGTGGTCATCCACGTTCGCTGGTCCGCGCCTCACTTCCGGATGTATAGGGGCGCCGGCACGGCTACACATCAAGAGACTCTTCTCCGGACCTTCACTTTCCTGCGCGCGCTGGCCGGCTTGGTGTGCCGGCTCAAGCCTCGCTTCCCGGTTTTCGCGTTCGCTTTTCTGGCATCCGCGATCCGCCGGGACGGTATTACTGCTCTGAGCGCTTTTCCCGGCCGCGAGGCGGGAGGCCTCCTCTTGGGCCGAGACGTCCCTGGAGCTTTCGGCTTGGCAGTTGACGTCCGCGAGAGGAAGTCGCCGATCCGGAGTTGCGAACGGCGCTCGCGCTTCTCGGCGTCGTCCAGACGGAGCAAGGCGTCTTTCATTATTGCCTCCGCCCGCGTTCGCGCCGCCCGCAGTTCGCCGATCAATTGCTGTTCTCTTTCGAGCTGATCGCGTAGTCGTTCTATCTCTCCTCTCAACGCGGTTACTTCCTCACTCTGCGCGATCGCCCTCCGCGCCTTAGCGCCGCCGACCGCGTCATTCCTCGGATTGTCAGTGCGGAACCTTGTTTGATGGAACCCTCTCATTGATCATTCAGACGCGAT
>CAIKAS010000014.1 GCA_903825445.1 uncultured Acidobacteriia bacterium | reverse complement strand
GTCGGTCTTGGATGAAGTCTTCGGCAGTGAAAACTTCGTTTCGTTGATCACGGTACGAAAGACAACTAGTGAAGGGAGCAGCCTGATAGGATCTACCAGCGATTTCCTGATTTGGTACGGCAAGAGCCGGGCCAACACTAAGTTTCGTCCGGTTTACCAAGCCCGGAGCGACAATGCCGAAAGTCGGTACGACCAGAGGGATGAAGGCAGATCGTTTCGATTGGACAACATCACGAGTTCACGGCCTGCGGGAGACGGAGATGTTACGACCTTCACTTGGAACGGTCGGCGGTACGATCCCGGCAAGGGCACCTTTAAGACGACTGAGGAAGGCCTTCGCCGGTTGGGCTTCGCAGGAAGACTGCAGGCATCCAGCACGTGGAAGCTGAATTATCGCCGGTTTCAAGATGATTTTGGTTTTGCGCCCGTTGCCAATCTTTGGACCGACATCAGTGGTGCAGTTCAGAGCCGATCAGATCCGAAGGTGTACGTCGTGCAGACCTCCACCCCCGTCATCGAGCGTTGCATGCTGATGTGCACCGATCCGGGCGACTTGGTGCTTGACCCAACCTGCGGCTCCGGCACCACAGCCTACGTCGCAGAGCAATGGGGTCGCCGCTGGATCACCACCGACACGTCAAGAGTCGCTTTGGCGCTCGCGCGAACGCGGTTGATGTCAGGGCGCTATCCATACTACCTGCTTCTCGATTCGCCAGAAGGTATTAGGAAAGAAGCAGAGCTAGTCGGGGCACCGCCGAAAATCAGCAACTCTGAGAACGATGTGAAGAAGGGCTTCGTCTGTAAACGAGTCCCCCATGTGCAACTGAAATCCATCGCCAACAACGAGGAGATCGACGGCATCCACGCTAGGTATGAATCACAGCTCACGCCCGTCCGCGAAAAACTGAACCAAGCTTTCAATAAAAAATGGGATGAATGGGAGGTCCCGCATGACGCGGATTCCCAATGGCCCGCCGCCATCGCTACACTCCATGCCGAATGGTGGAGACTGCGCCTCGCCCGCCAGAAAGAAATCGATGCCTCCATCGCCCGCAGCGCCGACACCGAATACCTCTTCGACCAACCCTACGAAGATGCCAAACGAATCCGCGTCTCCGGGCCCTTCACCGTCGAAAGCCTCTCACCCCACCGCGTCCTGAAGTCCGATGAAGAGCGCCCTGCCAGCGAAACCGAAGGCGCGCGCGAAGCCGAGGACGACTTCGTCACCCGTATCCTCGCCTACCTGAAAAAATCTGGCGTCCAGAACACAGTGAAGAACGAACGCCTCATGCTCGACCCCCTCGAACTCTTCGCGGGCGAATACATTCAGGCGGCCGGCGAATACCGTACAGCTGATGGCAAGGTCCAGCGCGTAGCCGTCACTATCGGCCCTCAATACGGCACGGTTGGCCCGGACCTCGTCAAAGATGCAGCGAAAGAAGCAGTGCGCGGAGTAGGCTTCGATGTGCTGATCGTCTGCGGCTTCGCACTCGACCCTCACGTTTCCGAAGAAACCCGCCGCTACGGCAAACTCACCATCCTGACGCCCCGGATGAATCCCGACATGCTCATGGGCGATGGACTCCTCAAGAAAACCGGAGCCGCCAATCTTTTTATGGTCTTTGGCGAACCCGATCTTGAAGTGAAAACCCTGCCGGACGGCCAGTTACAGGTCGATCTGCGGGGAGTCGATGTCTACGATCCCACCACCCAGGAAATCCGCAACAACTCCACCGACGAAGTAGCCTGCTGGTTCATCGACACCAGCTACAATGGCGAAAGCTTCTTCGTCCGCCACGCTTACTTCACAGGAGCCGACCAGCCCTACGAACGCCTCCGCAAAGCACTCAAAGCCGAAGTGGACGAAGGAGCATGGGCGAGCCTGTATTCCACAATTAGCCGCCCCTTCAAGCGGCCGGATACTGGCAAGATCGCGGTTAAGGTGATCAACCATTACGGGGATGAGGTCTTGAAAGTCTACGCCGTCTGACGTCCGGAAGAGTTATGAATTATCGCGAAGGCTTTCGCCAGTACCTAATTGGAACCTACACGAGCAAAAAGACGGGTCGCGCCTTGAGCGTTGGGACAGCCAGCGATGTTCTTACACGGTGTTCGCGAGTTGAACGCGCACTAAATATAGATCTTGATGCCGAGCTTTCGTCGTCGGGCGGTTTAGTGACGGTTCAGGAGAGCATAAAACACAATTTCCGTAAGTTTCGCTATGAGGGCACATTGCCCTACCCTCACGTCATTTTCACGATGGCTGTCAGTCACTACAATAGCTTCTTGGCTTTCCACAATCGGCCAAAGATAAGGCGCTAGTGTAGTGTCCGCGAAATAACTATACAGCTGTTTTCTTCCTTTTTCTGGTTTTCGGACTGGTGCAGCCGGGCTTGATCTGTTCGAGCGTTCGGCGGCATCGGGTGAGCTTCTCCTGAATGGACTCGACGGTTGCAGTCCATACGAACGGTTTGGGGCTTTCATTCCAGGCAGCGAGGAAAGCCGCAATGGAGGACTGCAGATCTTCGACGCTGAGGAACACGCCGCGCTTAATGGCCTTGTTGTCGAGGTGACCGAACCAGCGCTCAACAAGATTCATCCAACTGGAACTGGTGGGCACGAAGTGAGAAACAAAGCGCGGATGCCGCCCGAGCCAGGCAGTCACTTTCTCATGCTTGTGGGTGCCGTAGTTGTCCATGATCAGATGGAGCGGAATATCGCCGGGAAACTCCTGATCGAGTCGGCGCAGGAACTTCAGGAACTCCTGGTGTCGGTGTCTCTGATGGCATTCGCCGACAACCTTACCCTGTAGTGTCTCCAGTGCCGCAAAAAGCGTTGTGGGTCCGTTGCGTTTGTAATCGTGAGTCATGGTGCCGCAACGTCCTTTTTTGATCGGCAACCCTGGCTGAGTCCTGTCCAGTGCCTGTATTTGGCTCTTTTCATCCACGCAGAGCACGATGGCTTTTTGAGGCGGATTCAAATAGAGGCCGACCACATCAGTCATCTTCTCCAGGAACTTCGGATCTCGTGACAGCTTGAAGGTTTCCGTCCGATGAGGCTGCAGGTTATGGGCGCGCCAGATGTTGTTCACCGTGGACTTACCGACGCCCTGTTGCTCCGCCAGTGTCCGGCAACTCCAGTGCGTCATACCCGCCGGTTTCGTTTGAAGGGTTGCATCCACGATGGCGGCAATCTTATCCATCTCATAGATCGGTTTTCGCCCGCGGCCGGGAGCTACATCCCACAAACCGTCCAGTCCCGCCTCGGCGAAACGCTTCCGCCAGAGAATCACTGTGTTCCGGTTTACCGAAAGTCGCCGGGAGATCGCGGAATCGGACTCGCCTTCCGAGGCGCCCATTACAATTCGACACCGCAGCGCCACCTGTTGGGGAGTGCCATGGGCCGCGATCCACTCCTGGATCTTCTGCCGATCCACTGCTGAAAGCTTGAAGGGAACAGCCATGACCCAGGTTAATATTAACCCGGTCATTCTGTCTAGTTATTTGTTGGACACTACACTAGCCGAGGGAGGGATTCGTTTCCTATGACGCCAGCTTCAATTTAATTGCATCGTTCGGCGCGTGGGCCAAATCCTGTTTCGTCCCAAGGTATCGTTCCGTCGTTTGGACCGATGAGTGCCCGAGGAGCATTTGAATCTGCTCCAGTTCCCCACCGGCTGCCCGGCACAATTTCGCCGTCGTTCGCCGAAGATCGTGCGGCGCGATGTCGGGCAGTCCCGCCGCGACCACATATGATTTCAGCATTTGCCAAACGACCTTCTCGCTGAGCCGCACTCCGAAAATCTGATCGCCGCGATTGATTGGCCGGAACAGATGACCTTCGGTGACGCCCGCTTCTGTCGTCCACGCGTCGATTGCATTCTTGCTCCACGTTGGCATCGGGACGGTCCGCACGCGCCCGTGCTTCCCGACCAGATCGACAATGCACCAGCGGCTGTCGCGCATTTGCACGTGTTTCATCGTGAGCGCCGCCAATTCTGACCGACGCACCGGGTGTCCAAAGGTTTTTCCAAAAAAGGGATGGTCGCAAACCGGTGCACAAGGACGCGAGACATTTAGTCCTGCTGCCAGAGGAGTTACCGAACCGATCAAGAGCGGCTGTTCTTCGCCTCCATCTCTTTCGTCTTCCTGTCCCTTAGAGCTAGCCATCAATTGAGGAGGTGTCGCCGAACGAGCATGGGGGGTCGGCAAATGAGGGGGACCCATGGAAAGTGGGGCACCCGTCTGCCCCCGCGGCGACCACCAGAGCAGTCCCATCTAGGCGGGGCGCTCTTTTATTTCACAGCAGATTTGAAATCGCTCGCGGAATGCCCCACATCCGACTGGCGCGTCTGGATTGCAATAGCTTTTCCTCGTCGGCAATTACCCGGCTCCAGTCATTGATAGCTGATTCCTCATCTTCAATTTCGATACGAAGTGATTCGTCATCCTCATCGCACGGGGATTCCAGACCGGGCCACGATTGCGGTGACTGATCCATGCTGAGACACACCCGGTGAAGGTTCAGCTTTTTCACTATTTCATGTTGCGCCACGTAATCAGCGGGAATCTGTTTCGCTGTGTCGTGGAGCACCCAAGCGGCGACACCAGACCCCGCAAGAGCGACCAGTAAGAGAACCCCGATTACGGCAAGGAGGACTCCGGGCCAATGCGACATACCCTTTTGTGGCTCTCTTAGAGTTGTTTTGTCCATCTCAACGCCCTATCGCGGAATATACCGCAACCACCGGCGAACGCCACGATGGCCGGAGCATGTGCCGCGATGATGGCCGCTCCAAGTGTAAGTGCCATCTTGGCATTGAGCTGTGGCGCGGAAACCAGTCAAGCGAAGGGCGACTACGCCGACGATCAGCACAACGGTAAGCCACAATGCAGACCTATTCGAAATCCGCCTCAACGGTGACATCGCCCTCCTCGTCTTCGCGGGACTCTCTCCTGATTTCCATTACGCCGCATATTGAAGATGCTCCACAGAGGATAAGACCCACAACGCGGTACCCGGCGATATAACCGGCTGAAAGCGATATGGTGACGACGCTAATCATGTACGTAAGGGCCAGAACCATTGCGATCAAGATTCGCGACGCCGGAGCCATGTTCGACCCGACGCAGACGAAACTGAAAGGACAGAAAGCGCATTCCATAAGCCCCGAGGCGTATACCATGTACGGCTGGAGAACGGCCCAATCTGAGAACGGAACATAATCAAGCGTCGCTGCGACAATCAACTTCGTTACGACCACACCGAACACCGCAATAGGCAGCACCATCAACCAGCGGATAAATCCGAGCGTTGCTGTATATTTTCGGAATTCCATAGAAACCCATCCGCACCGAGATTCCTTCCCTCCTTATGGGAAGGGTGCTTTTAGGAAGGATACGCCATAGCCTTAAAAGTTGCAAGACGTCCAGTCACAGGTCGGCAAGAAGATCCGAAAACTGCGCCTCCAGAAGGGGTTCACGCAGGATGGATTTGCTGCCACAGCCGGGCTGAACCGCTCACATTACTATCGGGTCGAAGGCGGCAAACAGAATCTAACATTGGTATCGCTCAAAATCATTGCAGATGCGCTGGGAGTGCGCGTGAGGGATCTCGTATGGGATCTGTGACTGCAGCCCGCCCATAGACGCGTTCTGGTCTTCGCCTATGAACCCCATTGTCACCGCCCTCCGCGTGTGAGTTTGAGAGGTTTAGGGCCTATCGTCAGAGGAGGTAACGAAAAAGGGTATATGGGGGGTCGAAGGAATTCCTGAAAAAAGGATGGTCCCCCACTAGGAGCGCGAGGGGCGGTCTCCGCTCTTCCCGGGCTGCTGGAATCAGACACTTGCGTCATCGCGGGTTTCAGAATTCTCCGGCCAGAATTTCGCCCTGAAGCGGGACCTGACGACTTGCCAGGCCGCGTGGCCAAACCCGGATACACGCTTTTGGGTGCCGGGTCGATCCGGATCTATTCCAAGATCACGGTCCGACGTTGAGGCTTGCCTGCGGCTCGGTCGGTCAATGCCGCGGCGAAACTGCCGCGTAATGGGTGGTGCGTACCCAATGCAACCCGATGGCTGCGGGGGAGCAGGACGACCGGCACGATCAGTTGAGCGGATGCTCGAAGAGGATCGGCGCCGACGGTCGTCATTGGGTGATGCTCGCGTTCGAAATGCTCCATTTTTCTCCAGATTCACCGCCGTTTTGTCGGCGATGATTGCGGCGGTTTCATCTTGTCGCTGTTATGTAAGTGCCAGAAAACACTAAACGGCAATGCCATACCAGACCCCCGGACCAATCCCGGCGATGCGTCATAGGGGCTGCAAACGCGGCATTCTCGGCTCGGATCGATCCTAGGAGCACCGCTTGCCACTACATAATCAAGGTGCTTGCGGTGCTGTGCCAAAACCCTTGTTCCGTCAGTGCGAGTACTCGCATTGAAACGGCCCCTCTTCCGCAGCCCCGTGAGACTGTGCCAAAAACTGATGGTTTTGGCTTGACAGTCGATCTGTCCCAGGGCATACTCAGTAACGGCTGGCGCAGATGTTACTAGCATCCACACCAGCCTAAATCCAGACAAAGGTATGAACGATGTCCGAATCTAACGCAAAGTTAACACCACGACGAAGCACGATTCCACGGGCGGCACCAACAGGCCCGTCACACTTGCCCACGCACTCTGAGTCTTCCGCTAAGAATGTGCGATTGGCAATTTATGCGCGGGTTTCAACGGTGGACCAGCATTGCGAAATGCAACTCCGCGACCTGCGGCAATATGCTGTGGCCCGCGGCTGGACGCTTGTCGGCGAATATGTCGACACCGGCTGGTCCGGTAAGAATGCCGAGCGACCGGAACTCCGGCGCTGCATTGCCGACGCGAAAGCCCGCAAGTTCGACGCCATCGCTGTCTGGAAGTTGGATCGATGGGGTCGAACCGTGCAACAGCTTGTTAACGACATTATCGATTTCGACTGTGCTGGAATCCGGTTTATCGCGATTACCCAGGGCATCGACACCGATTCGAGTAATCCTGTTTCGAGGTTGCTTCTCCACCTTATGGCAGCGTTCGCCGAGTTCGAGCGGGCTGTCATCAACGAACGGGTTGTCGCAGGTGTCCGTAATGCGCAGGCAAAGGGGACGCGATCCGGCAAGCCGATCGGGCGCCCAAAACGGGTTTTCAACCGTGGGCAGGTGCTGGAGATGCGCCAGGCGGGTTTGAGTCTCTCTCAGATAAGCGCTGCTACGGGTTTGCCGAAGACGACCATTCGGAGGGTTGGTTGAGCGCAGGATGCGGAACGCCATCAAATTACCGTATCGGCCTCGAACCGGACCTGCTTTCTGAGACGTGAGACCAGACTCGCCGGCCGTGAACTCCGACAACTCGCCCTCCGCAGCCTTCGCGATCCATGTGCCGGATACTTGGAAGTAGCACTCGGCGAGACCGAACGACCGAACTGGGCAATCCTTCCATGAGCGACCCGACGCGGAAACCGTTGCGATGGAAATTCCGAATTGTCTCCACGGATGTCACGGCACCCGCGCCCTTCCGCACGGGATCGGTTAATGACGGTCGGAGGGCGGCGATGCTTCGAGTCGTGGGCCCGCTGGAGATTGCGTTTTCGATGCCGTTCGCACGCCGGCAGCGCGAGCGCGGATTAAGCCGGGCGATATCTGTGGCGTAACGATACCAAGCAACGTCCATTCGGTGCGTCGGTGATCCCCACCCTCGAAGCCCAACGCTGTGTTGTCCAAGCGCCCTCTACCCTAAGCTGCTAGCTTAGCTAAGCTAGCAGGGGCCGCCTCTCAGACTTGAATCGGGACCTGCACCCGGACCAACTCCTGAATGCGTTCGTGAATCGGAATCGCAACGCCCAGAACTTCAATCGCTACAGCGACAGCATACGATTGTTCAAAACCGGCGTCCTGTTGTGCCTTGCTCAGCCAGCCGCGCCGCCCTATCACACCCAAAAAAAGCTCATCCCCAAAATCCGAAGCCGGAGCTTCAAACCAGTCTTTTTGGACCGTTCCGCGCGTGCGTAATCGCTGCTTTACGGTCCAATTCCAGTTGCCGATCGGCTCGTCTTCAATCTCGTCTTCCTCGTCGGCCGCGGTTGCCGGGTTGACTGTCGAGCAACGTCTTCGAAACTGATCGAAACTCTCCCCGATTTTCGAAAAGCTCCATTCGAGAATCGTCCCACGGTACTTCGCGTTGGTTTTTCGCACCGGCGCGCGATACGCGAGTGTGACGGAAACTCGAATGCGTATCTCGGGGCTATGGTCAAAGAGATCGGACGGGAACGGTATGCGGAAATAGTGCGCTGAACCGATCGCTATGCGCTCCTCTATATTGACCAGACACCGCGGTCCCTCTGGGCTCAGCGCTCGGTCCGTCTGGGGAACACCGTATCCGAGCACACGGAGCGTGTCCTCCGTTGTTCCGAGGCGCATCGGCCACTCGGCCGCGTTGACGATCAGTGCCCGGATCAGATCGACGGAGGCCTCAGGCAGAGCGCGATCGATCAGGCCCGCCAAGTGGGCGACCTTTGGCGCGGCGACGCTCGTTCCATTGATGAATTTGATGAGACGGCCATCTTGGGCGAACTCGGCGTTAGCGACTGCGACATCGGTCAACTGAGCGTTTCGGCGCAGGCGCGTGCCAGCCTCAAGATAGTAGTTGCCACCTTCCTCTACTAGTTCCGGCTTAACCTCGCGGAGGTACCCGAAGCCACTGCGGGTAAAGGGTGACGGAGAAGCATCCTGAGCAACTGGATGGCGATTCAGATTCTGCCGTTGAGCAAAGGGGATCCCAGCGCGGCACGTATGCCCCCACAGTCAACACATTAATTGCCTGGCCGGGATTCCGCAATCTGCACCTCTCGTTAGTCAGATAGCGTGGATGTCCCGGTCGCGTGAGCCAACTCTCAAGCTGGTCCGTCGTCGGCGAAACGGCGCCGTCGATATTGCCAGTTACCACGATGAAAAGATATCCGCTGCCGGCATTGTCGTACGCGGTCCGATCAAGCGCCTCCGCCCACACCGACATTCGCTGCGGATTGAAAGGCGCGCGACTGGCAATCGAGTGATTGAATATTCGCGCGTGGTTTTCCCTGCGCATCTGCTCGGCGATTGCCGGGATTGACGATTTCAGATTGATCGTGTCAGGCAGTCGCGTCGCGTCATCGAGCACCCGCGCCAGAACTACTGGCAGAACCTGGTCGTCGTCCCTTGGTCGCAGCAACTTTCGCCGTAAGCTTCCGATGGATGCGACACTCGCGATCGCAGTCCCGTGCCCATCAGTGCCGCGATCCAGAATGGACGGATTGTCGGGAATATAACTGCGATGGACCATGCCGGCAAGCGCCGCTTGAACAAGTGGCTGCTCGGGAATCACGCCTCCATCGACGATCACGATCGGAGGGCCTGCCGATACTCGCGCAAGCGAACGAGGAAGACCTGGGTTATCTATATCGAGCAACTCCATTCCCTCGCTTTCGATGGAGGGTGGCACGTCGATTGACAGGACGTGCGGGTGGTTGTCCAGAAGATCCATCAGTACGCGGCCCGAAAGCCGGGCTCGATAGAGCGCATAATCCTCTTCGACTATGGCTCCCGCTCCCACCATCGCGGCCCCGGCGGCTCGAAGGTAGGCGGCGAATACCTCTCGGCGGAGCGCGTGATCTTCGGTAGCGCTTCCGGCGGCGATTTCAATATCTACGAGATAGGACTGCCGACTCCTGATCGGAGCTTCCGCGAGCAGTTCTTCCCCCAACTTTTGAGTTCGGTCGATGGCAGCGAGTCGTTCAACAGCCGCAATCTTGGTCGACCCGAAGCGCAGGCGACCCTTCTCAGTTCGGTCGTTGTCGCGGAATGTGTTGATCGACCGAGAAAACTTGCCAAGTTCCGGATCGCGCGAGATTGCCGTTAAGACCCCATCAGGCCGTTCCTCGACGACTTCGAGCTTCCAGCCCTTTGGGACCGAAGCATCCGTGAGAATCGGCCTGCCATGCACATTCGAAGATGCCAGTAGAAGTTGCACGCCTTCGGGAAGCGGCGGCAGTTCGGCGCCGCGGTTTGCGCGGCGTTCACTTACCGTATCAAAGAGATCCGTCAATTGTCGATCAAGGAGACGTCCATGCGCTAAATGGTTTCTTTCGGGGAGAACTGGATTACGACCGGTCCGAAAGCGCCGTTCTCCTAGGTATCGGGCGAGCGGGATGTGCGGCATTTGCGAGCGTTATTTGCCCTGTCTCCTTTGCGTGTCGTAAGTCGATCCGGCGTGCCGGTAAGTCTCGACCGCGTCGCGAAAAACTTCAGTACCAAGTGTCTTGGAACGTTCAAGAGCCATCGTCTTGACGCTCTCCGTGAAGATTCGGTTAGCGTCAGAGAAGGAGCAACCCTTGCACCACCCGGCGGCTTGCTCCGGCGAGAATCCTTCGACGCGAAAAGGCTTCATCCTGGTTTGGAAATAGAAGACTAATTGCTTTTCTGAAGGCACCGGGAAATGCACTAGATCATCGAATCGCCTGGCTAGAGCATGATCCAGAAGCTTCTCGTAGTTGGTGGCGGCGATAATAGGGCCCTCTCCGGCATAGCCGTCGAGGAGTTGCAGAAAACTGTTCACGACGCGCTTTAACTCCCCCACGTCGTCGCGCGTATCGCGTGTCTTCCCAATAGCGTCGAACTCATCGAAAAACAATACCCCAGTCTGTAGAGCCGCAAACTCGAAGACCTTACGGAGATTGGCGGCCGTCTCCCCCAAATATGAGGCGACCAGGCTGTCGAATCGCACATAGAACAGAGGAATCTCAAGCTCTCCGGCGATGACTTCAGCGGAAAGCGTCTTCCCATTCTGTTTTTACAGCGTTATTGATCAATCATGAACAACCCCAAGCAGTT
>CAIKAS010000013.1 GCA_903825445.1 uncultured Acidobacteriia bacterium | reverse complement strand
CAACTCCATGATAATATTGTCGGCATTGATTCGGTTCGATGGTGCAAAAACGATAGTTGGCGGCCAAGGCCTTGCGGCTTTCGGTGACCGCATTGAAAAGCGTACTTTTGCCCACGTTGGGCAGACCTACGATACCGGCACAAAGCATGTGAAATGGAAACGACCTTTTTGGAGTTGAAAAGACGAGATATTGCTGACTAACCTTGATTTTACTCTGGGCAGCGCCCTGGTGCCCGGCCGAGATGCGCTAAGCGCAGGATGTCGCCTTCGGAAAATCGGCGTTTGCAGCCACCTGTTCCGCTTGCCACAGATGCCGCCGCCCGTGTGCCGCGATAACCAGCAGTCCGCTGGCGACTGTAAACCGCAAAGGGGAGAAGAGTGGGTGACGGAAGCGAATCGAATTCAGGTCGCGACCGGAAGTGGAGGCCACCAGACGCACCACACGGTCCATCGTCTTGCGGTACTGCGGCAAGATTCCCTCAGGGTTCAGGGTAGGCCGCGGGCGAAATCCCCCTGGCGCCGGGACTTTCTTAGCCGGGGGCGGCTCCATCGTTCGGGTGAACCAGGTCGACGGGGCGCCACCAGCCCGGAATACGTCGGCCGCACCGCCTGCTCTGGCATCGCTGGCCGCCCGCTCCATAGAGTCCAGATAGAGATCGCTTGAAACCACAATATGGTCGAGGCACTCAAGAATGTTCCAGCGTTCACCCGCCTCTGGCTGCCAGGTCAGCTGATTCAGATCGTACCGTTCCGCCAACGCGTTTGCCGCTGCGATCAACTGGCGGATCGAATCGAGATACTGATCGCGAGTGAGTGAAATCTGCCCGGCCATGACCGCTTAATCAAATACTACCGTTTTTGAACCATAGCTCAAAATGCGATGAGCGAGCCGCCAGCGCACCGCACGCGAAAGCACGACGCGTTCCAGATCCCTGCCCTTTTCGATGAGGTCTTCCAACTGATCGCGATGAGAAATGCGGGTTACGTCCTGCTCGATGATCGGGCCGTCGTCCAGCACTTCGGTTACGTAGTGACTCGTCGACCCGATCAGTTTGACTCCACGTTCAAATGCCCGATGATAAGGTTTCGCGCCGACGAATGCCGGCAAGAACGAATGGTGGACGTTGATGATGCGATTGGGAAAGCGCGAGACAAAATCGGACGACAGAATCTGCATGTACCGCGCCAGAACGATCAAATCGATACCGTGTCCTTCCAGCAGTTCGATCTGGCGGCGCTCGGCGCCTGTCTTACCGTCGGCGCCGATCTCGATCTGATGAAATGGGATGCCATGAAACTCGGCCAGTGCCCGCGCACCCGGATGATTGCTTATAATCAGCGGTATCTCACAATCCAGCTCGCCCGCTTTGTGTCGATACAAAAGATCGGCATAGCAGTGGAGATATTGCGATACGAATATCGCCATCCGCGTAACAGTGGAGGACAATTCCAGCCGCCATTCCATCCGTAACTCCGCCGCGACGGGTGCGAATTGGCGGCGAAAGACATTGACATCAAACCCGTCGAGCGCCCACTCCACGCGCATGAAGAAGAGCCCCGCCTCGTGATCCTGATGCTGATCGGCGTGAATGATGTTCGCGCCACGCTCGTACAGCATGCCGGAAACAGTGGCGACCAGACCCTTGCGGTCCGGACAATTAATCAGCAGAATAGCGGTATTTTGCATGCAAAGGGGATCAATCGCATTCTATGGCATGCTAGTTCGCGGCCGGAAACGGTCACTGAACGTAAAAGCGGGCCGACATCTCCGGCCCGCTTCACATTTCACGTATCCGTCTGACAGCCCTACCCGCTCATCGCTGCCAGGAACTCGGTGTTCGAACGCGTCTTGCCGAGTTTATCCAGCAGCAGTTCCATCGTTTCCACCGGGGACAACGGACTCAACACGCGACGCAGAATATATACGCGATTGAGCTCATCCTTCGGCATGAGCAGTTCTTCCTTGCGGGTGCCGCTCTTGTTGATATCGATAGCCGGGAAAACGCGCTTATCGATGAGCTTGCGGTCCAGATGGATTTCCATGTTGCCTGTACCTTTGAACTCTTCGAAAAT